>NZ_JAMWYY010000099.1 GCF_024305175.1 Flavobacterium sp. | reverse complement strand
GAATAATTGTTAATAAACAGAACGTGTTAAGTGTTTTTTGACAGGTTTTGTATTAGCTTATGTTTCTTTACTTTTGCCTTTTGATTGTAGCATTGTGGCAAAAGAAATTGTAGTTATTATTGGTGGGCCCGGTTCGGGTAAAACAACTTTACTGGAAACCTTAGAAAGAAAAGGTTATACCTGCTATCCTGAAATATCGAGAGAGGTAACCCTTGAGGCGCGAAGGCAGGGCATAGAACAGCTTTTCCTTGAAAACCCGTTGCTCTTTAGCGAGCTGCTATTGGAAGGCAGGAAAAAGCAGTATCATGCAGCGCAGCAGGATGATAGCGATATTGTTTTTATAGACAGGGGGCTGCCCGATGTGTTGGCCTATATGCATTATATAGGAGATGCCTATCCTGCTTTTTTTGATGAAGCCTGCCGAAGCCACAAATACACCAGGATATTTTTTCTGCCACCATGGAAGGAGATCTATACTGCTGATGAGGCGCGCTATGAAACCTTTGAGCAGGCCGAACTGATTGCCGAACACTTACTCGAAACCTACAGGCAGTACGGATATACAATAACAGAAGTGCCCAAAGACACACCTGATAACAGAATTCTTTATATATTGGGGCAGCTATCATAACTACTTTATGCTACAACCTCAGGATGTACTAAAAAAATACTGGAACCACGACAGCTTCAGGGAGCCGCAGGAGCAAATAATACGCTCTGTACTTTCCGGTAACGATACTTTTGCCCTTATGCCCACAGGCGGGGGTAAGTCGGTTTGCTTTCAGGTGCCCGCAATGATGCAGCAGGGCATATGCCTTGTAATTTCGCCGCTCATTGCGCTGATGAAAGACCAGGTTGAGAACCTTTCCAAACGCAATATAAAAGCGATAGCCCTTACCGGTAACCTTAGTACAGATGAAATAAGTGACAAGCTGGATAACTGCAAGTTCGGAGACTATAAGCTTTTATACCTTTCACCTGAGCGGTTGCAGCAGGAATGGATAGCCGAAAGGATAAAGGAATTACCCATAAACCTTGTGGCAATAGATGAGGCGCATTGCGTGTCGCAGTGGGGGCACGACTTCCGTCCGGCATACCTTAAAATCGCCACACTGAAAAAAATGCTGCCTAACGTGCCGTTCCTTGCATTAACGGCCTCGGCTACCAAAAGGGTACAGCAGGATATAACAGAACAGCTTGGGTTAATAAACCCGGTTATATATAAAAAATCATTTGCAAGGGAAAACCTCGCTTATATGGTTTTTGAAACAGAAGACAAGCTGCACCGCATTGGCACAATACTAGATAAAAACCCGGAGCCGTCAATTATATATGTGCGCAACCGCAAATCGTGCCATGAAACGGCAAACCAATTGCAGCAGTTAGGCTATAGTGCCACTTTTTATCATGGCGGGCTTCGCGAAAAAGAAAAGGAGCATAATATGCGCCTCTGGATGCAGGAAAAAGCGCAGGTTATGGTAGCTACCAACGCTTTTGGTATGGGTATAGACAAGGCAAACGTAAAAACAGTTATACATATACAGCTCCCTGAAAATCTTGAAAACTATTACCAGGAGGCAGGCCGTGCAGGCCGTAATGGCGATAAGGCCTTTGCTGTATTACTGGTTAACCCTTCTGATGTTGCAGTTACCAAAAGCCAGTTTATTGATGTGCTGCCCAATAAGAAATTCCTGAAAGAGGTATATGCTAAACTAAACAATTACCTGCAGATAGCCTACGGGGAGGGGATTGGTGCTACTTATCCGTTCAATCTTAACGAATTTTGCAGGGTGTATAATTTTCCGGTGGTTAAAGCTTATAATGTGTTGCAGTTTCTCGACAGGCAGGGTGTGCTTACACTCAGTAAGGAGTTCAGCGAAAGCATAACATTGCAGTTTTTGGTGCCAAGCAAAGAAGTAATACGTTATATAAGCCTTAATCCTGCCGATGAAGAAATGCTGCTGGCTATACTTAGAAATTATCCGGGAGTGTTTGATATGGAAACTTCGATAAACAGTTCGCTTATCATGCGTAAGTCAGGCAAAAGTGAACAGGAATTGCTTACCATGCTGCAAAAATTAAAGGACAAAGATATAATTACGTTTAAAAGCAGCGGAAGCGACAGCAGTATTACATTTAATGAGGTAAGGGAAGATGAGCATACTATAAACCGGATTGTAAAGTATCTTGAAAAGCAAAATGAAATTAAAATAAGGCAGTTTGATGCCGTTATACAATACATAAACAATAACACCCGTTGCAAAAGCAGGCTGCTGCTTGACTATTTTGATGAAGCAGACAGCAAAGTTTGCGGTATATGCTCTTATTGTATTTCGGTAAAGAGGCCTGCATTACAACCACAGGAAACAGCCGAAGCTGTAATAGGGCTTTTAAAAGCAGCGCCGCTTGATTCAAGGGAAATAGAAGATAAATTAGGATTAACAGCTAAAGAAACAGTTTATATACTGCAACTTCTGCTGGAAAATGAGAAGATAATGATTAACCTGAATAACCAATACATTTTAAAGTAATGGAAAAACTAAGGATAGTATTTATGGGTACCCCCGATTTTGCCGTGGGCATACTCGACGCGATATACCAGAACAATTATGATATAGCAGCCGTAATAACGGCGCCTGATAAGCCTGCCGGGCGCGGGCAAAAGGTTAAATATTCGGCAGTAAAAGAATATGCTCTTCAAAAAGAGCTAACCATTTTACAGCCGACAAATTTAAAAGACCAGGCTTTTTTAGAAACACTTAAATCGCTTAATGCTAACCTGCAGGTAGTGGTTGCTTTCCGAATGCTGCCTGAAGCTGTATGGAAAATGCCCAAGCTGGGCACTTTTAACCTGCATGCATCTTTATTGCCGCAGTATCGTGGAGCAGCGCCTATTAACTGGGCAATTATTAACGGGGAAACCAAAACAGGCGTGACTACCTTTTTTATTGATGAAAAGATTGATACCGGGGCTATAATACTTAAAGAAGAAACAGACATACATCCTGATGAAACAGCAGGAGAATTACACGACAGGCTGATGCACCTGGGGGTAGATGCCGTATTAAAAACACTCACGCTTATTGCGGCAGGCAATGCAGAGCCTTTAGTTCAGCAGGTTAATGAAGATGTAAAAACAGCCTACAAGCTTAACAGGGATAATTGCAGGATAAACTGGAGTGCTCCTGGTATAGAAATTTATAACCTTATACGCGGTTTAAGTCCTTATCCGGCAGCATGGACATTTATAGTAGACAATGGGCAGGAGTGGAATGTTAAGGTATATGAGGCAGCCTTTGAAGAAGAACAGCACAATAAGGTGGTTGGCAGCATTAACTGTGAAGCACGTAAAATTAAGGTGGCAGTTTCTGATGGTTTTATTGATTTAAGAGTATTACAGTTTCCGGGGAAGAAAAAAATGACTGCCCCCGAATTGCTGAATGGCTTAAAATTATCCGATAATGCATCTGTAAAATAGCCTGAAAACACTACTGTTAACAAAATTTTATAAAATGCAAGCGTTGTTGTTAACATTGTTGCAAAAGTTATTAACAATTAAATTGAAATAGTTGCAAAACACTTGTATAATATGGATTTCCTATTAAATTTGTAGGACAGGATATGTAAAAACAAAATTTTAAACCAAACAATTAATAACAATTATTATGAACAAATCAGAATTAATCGACGCAATGGCTGCCGACGCAGGAATATCTAAAGGTGCAGCAAAGAAAGCTTTAGAATCTTTCATCAGCAATGTAGGCAATGCGTTAAACGAAGGTAAGAGAGTTTCTCTTGTAGGTTTTGGTTCATGGTCTGTTTCTGAAAGGGCTGCAAGAGAAGGCAGGAACCCGCAAACAGGCGGTACTATTAATATTGCTGCTAAAAATGTGGTAAAATTTAAGCCGGGCGCAGAGCTTGACGGTGCTGTTAACAAAAAGTAATTAACCGCAACCAGTATAGTAAGCCTCTCATCCGAGAGGCTTTTTTTATTAAAAAGTTATAAAATTGTTTTGGAAATGGACATTTTTTAACTAAATTTATTTCAAATTGCATGCCTATGATTTCAACTAAACCGAAAAAAGGCCATTTGCTGATAGCAGAGCCTTCAACCATAGGGGACATTTCTTTCAACAGGTCTGTGGTTTTGCTGGCCGACCATAATGAGGAAGGATCGGTTGGGTTTATACTGAATAAACCGCTCGGGTTTACTATACAGGATCTTATACCCGAAATTAACAGTGACTTTAAAATATACAACGGAGGCCCGGTAGAGCAGGATAACCTGTATTTTATTCATAACATACCTGACCTGATACCTGGCAGCATAGAAATTTCTAACGGTATATACTGGGGTGGCGATTTTGAGTCGGCTAAAGAGCTGATGAACCAGGGGCTGATTAAAAAGAGCAACATCAGGTTCTTTTTAGGCTATACCGGTTGGGATGCTCACCAGCTTGAAGACGAGCTTGAGGTTAATTCCTGGATTATATCTGAAAATAAATACAGGAATAAAATTATAGGTAAGTCCAGCAACTCATTTTGGAAGGAGCGTATAATGGAATTGGGCGGCGAGTACCTTATATGGTCTAACGCGCCGGAGAACCCTACATTAAATTAACCCGCCAAGCCTAATTTGTGCATTAAGTTTTTTAAGTAGTGCCGATGCTGTAGCGTTGGCATATTCTTTTTTGCGGTAACGTGTTACCGGCTGTATTCCTTTAATAACATTAGTAATAAATAATTCGTCAGCTTTCTGGAGCTCAAAAGGAGAAACAGAGCGTTCCTCAACTTCTAAACCTTCTGTTTTGCGTGCCAGCGCCAGTACCTGCTTCCGCATTATGCCGTTAAGGCACCCGTCTGAAACCGGCGGTGTTACCAGCTTATTCCCGCTAACCATAAATAGGTTGCCGTTTAATGCTTCGGTAACATTTTTTTCGTCATTAAGCAGCAGGCAATTGTTCAGCCCGTTCTCTTCTGCATATATGCTGCCGGTTATCTGTACTGCCTTATTGGTACTTTTAAGGGTAGAGAGTAGTTGTTTGGTTACATAAAAATCTTTAAAAAGATCGATTTCATATTCGCCTGCTTCAAAAGAATAAATGTTGTCAGGCAATAGGTCGGCAGTAATAATAAAATCGGTATTGTTATCAGTAGGCAGGTAATAGCCACCTTGTTTCCTGAAAAAAGTGAGCCTTGCCCTTGCCGAAGATGATATGTTGAGTGCATTGGTAAGCTCAAGAACTTTTTTCTCCATATACTCCATAGTAAAGTGCATGGGTATCTCCATTCGCAGTATGCGCATAGAAGCCATAAGGCGAAAGTAATGATCTTCGGCAAACAACACCCTGCCGTCCAGTATCTTAAAGGTTTCAAACACGGCATCGCCATATAAAAAAGCCCTGTTTTGGTGTATGCTGATATCTGTATTTTGGGTAAGGTTGCCGTTATAACTAATCATAAAAAAGCCCTGAATTTTATTCAGGGCAAATATAAAGGTAATAACGCTTATATCCTAAACAGAGCCTAACACATGCTTAAGGTCGGCTACCTGGTTTTCCCAAAGCTGCTTAGCTTCCTGTATGTCGTTTTGCTCTGCAAAATCAACCACCATTAACGAAACATCTTTCGTAATTTCATCAACCAGTATCCTTAGCTCAAAAAAGTACTCACTGTCTTTATTGTTCTCATCAACCCAACGGAATTTTACCCTTTCGCCTGATTTTTTAGACGCCATGCGGGCACGCTCTTCAGAGTCGTCCCAAATAAAGGTAAAGTATTCTCCGCGTGAGTTTACATTATCGGCAAACCACTCAGAAAGCCCTGACGGGGTAGATATATATTGATAAAGAAGCTGAGGTGAGGAAGTTATAGGGAATTCCAGTTCATATTTTACTTTTTCGTCCATCGGTCTGTATAATTTTCGCGAAATATATAATATTTAACACTTATAAAAAAACATTTAGGTAAATATATTTTTAAGAGAAAATATATTTGCGAACATTAAATAATGTTATATATTTGCACCCGCATTGAAATACTAAACAATGCACCATTATTGGCGAGGTAGCTCAGTCGGTTAGAGCGCAGGATTCATAACCCTGAGGTCACGGGTTCAACTCCCGTCTTCGC
>NZ_JAMWYY010000098.1 GCF_024305175.1 Flavobacterium sp. | reverse complement strand
GGACACGCTTAGTGCCTACGAAAAGAAGAAACTGCTGATACTGAGGCGCAGGGTACTTAAGGTTTACCCGTATGCTAAAATAGCTGCCGACAGGCTAACGCTGCTTAACCGCAATATGGCAAAACTTAAAACCGAAAGGGAAAAGAAAAAATATGCTAAAATTGTACAGAAATATCTTGAAGAAGAATTTGAAGGGCAGCTGAAAGATCTTTCAAGAAAAGACGGGCAGATACTCGTAAAGCTCATACACAGGCAAACGGGTGAAACTACTTTTAATCTTATTAAAGAGCAAAAAAGCGGCTGGAAAGCCTTTTGGTCTGACCGTATGGCGAGGGTATTTGATCTTAATCTCAAAGCAAAATACGACCCGGCTAATGTACCTGAAGATTATATGATTGAAGGCTTTTTACTTAAAGCTTTTGAAGAGCACAGGCTGCAACGCCAGGAGCCTGCTTTTGATATTGACTATAATGCCATTACCCAAAACTGGCGTGAGCGCAATAACTCCTGAATATTTAAGGGTTCCTTAATAAATAATTACCATAATTTTAATGCTGTACCCCTTTTTTTCGTGCAAATTTGCAGTAGCAAACAAGCACTAAGAAATGGAGACAGTAATGGGCAGGCCAAAAAAAGCCGTTATAAAGGCAGAACCAAAAAACAGCAACATAGAACTTAAATCGCTGTTAGTGGCAAGAGGTATAGATATTACCCGTTATGAACCCATAGGGGCAGGATTTTACCACCAGTATGAAGATTGTTTTAATGCCTCGGTTATTTGTATTGACAGGGTAAAATTTATGCAGGGCATAGATTATATGGTTAAAATAATACTGGATGATTTTACCAATGAGGAATATACCCGTTTCCGTAAAAATTTTGAAGTTATAATTAATCCTGAATACAGGAGCTATTATAACCTGAATATCAATGACATATTGCTGCCCGGGCAGATACGCCAAAATAAGCTGTGATTAAACAATTATTAAAAATTTAGTCTAAAGAAGGTAGGGAATTTCTTTTTTTGGTTGTTTTAACACTAAACAATCAAAATTTTTAACTTATGAAAAAGAAATTACTTACACTTTTTGCTTCGGCCTTGCTGTGTGTTGCAGGTTACTCGCAAACCACGGCTTATGATGCACCCGATATGCTTCAGTGCGGTAACGAAGTATTTGATTTAACTCTTCAAAACGATATTGTTTTGGGTAATCAGGATGCTTCAAATTTTACGGTAGCCTATTTCCAGACAGAAGATGATGCTATAAATAATACCGACCCTATTGCTGACCCAACATTTTATATGACACCCGAAGATGTGTTTATCCAGGTTTTTGTGAGGGTAACTTCTCAAATTGATGATACTTATGATGTAAATTCCTTTTCTGTAGGATGGGGCAGCGGATGGATAGGGTATGATGAAGAAATTCTGCAATGTGAAAGTTATATACTGCCTGTACCTGAAGTTGGTAATTATTACACAGGTCCCGGCGGAACCGGAACCATGCTTATGGCAGGCGATGTAATAACAGAAACAACAAATGTTTATGTTTATCATAACTGGTCAGGTATCTGTCCAGCAGAGAAGATTATATATGTAAATATATACCCACTACCAGAAATAACCATAAGCCCGCTGATTGCGTGTGATGATGATGAAGATGGCTATGAAATTTTTGATGTAGCCCTTATATGGGAGCAGGTTTATGCCATGCTAAATGCAAGTGATAACTATCAGATAAGTATACATGAAACCAATGTTGATGCACAAAATGGTACTAATGCGCTAACTTTTGACCAGATGTGGAGCTACACAAACATTGTACAGTACCAGCAAACGCTTTATGTTAGGGTAGATGGCGGTACTTGTTTCGGAGTATATGAAGCTTCTATAGTAGCAGGGCAATGCAGTGACAACACCCTAACCGGTACAATTACTTATGATACAGACGGTAATGGTTGTTCTTCGAATGATATACCTGCTGCGGGCGTTATAGTAAGCTATACCCACAATAATGATGTGTATTATACATTTACAGATGAGAACGGTCAATATACTTTTTACCATGTTCCTGACGGCGACAATATTGTATATGTAAATAATACCCAGCAATATGCACCAACTCCTGCTAATTATACTGTAACATTTCCTGAAGATGAAACAGAGTATGATTTCTGCCTTGCCGCTGCTAACCCTGTAAATGATGTTGCCGTAACAATTTTCCCGATACTTAATGCAATTCCGGGCATGGAAACAGGTTATCTGATTATGTATGAAAACTTAGGCTCTTACATACAAAATGGTACCATTACCCTGAACTTTGACGATACAATGCTTACTTATGATGCTTCAGCCCCTGCCATGCAGTTAAACGGAAGTGCCCTGACATTATCATATTCCGGACTTCAGCCTTTTGAGTGGGAATATGTTTACGTATATTTTAATGTTATGCAGCCGCCAACTGTACAATTAGGTGATGTGGTTACACTTACTGTAGGTATAGACGGTACTGCTGATGATAACATGGCTAATAATACCCACATGCTTAACCAAGTTGTTGTAAACAGCTACGACCCTAATGATATAAGGGTTCATGAAGGTGAATACATAACCCCTGAACAGGCAGAAGGTTACCTGCACTACACTATCCGATTCCAGAATGAAGGTACTGCCAATGCCCAGAATGTAAGGATTGAAATCGAACTGGATGCCAACCTTGACTGGAGCACATTTGAACCCATTGCTGCAAGCCATAATTATGTAACACAACGTAATGAGGATAATGTTGAATTTATCTTTAACGGTATTGACTTGCCTTATGCAGATATGGATGAGCCCGGAAGCAACGGTTGGGTAACTTATAAAATCAAGCCGGTATCAGATATTGCTTTAGGAGACTCTATGTCGGCTACAGCAGGTATATACTTCGATTTTAATGAAGCTATTATTACCAATACCGCTACAACAACTGTGCAGACTGCAGCTTCTGCAAAAGAGTTTAATAAAGCAGCTTTTGTTGTATATCCTAACCCTGCCTCAGGATCAGTTTCAATACTGGCTGAAAACCTTACCGGAGAAGCTGATGTAGTATTTACAGATGTGTTGGGCAAAACGGTTTTAAGTACAAAAGTGTCTGGATCTGATTCAAATATTAACCTTTCATCTTTAACAAGCGGAATGTATTTTGTTACGCTTTCTGCAAATGGAAAATCTGTTACTCAGAAAATAATTGTAAGATAAATAACAGAAATAGTTTTTGGCCCTCCGTTTTAAAGCGGGGGGCTTTTTATATTTAGGTAAGTATATACAAGTTTACACCACTCAATTATGTAGCGTCATTTAAGATTAAGGTCTTTATATAGAATATCCATCACTTTCTTAATCTCACCTGCCATTTCTATATAGGGATTTATATTTGGGAATTCTTCCTTTTTAAAAGTGCAATAGAAATTAATCTTGGTGACTAAATCCATTAAAGCTTTAATGCTCTTTTCGTTGAGATATATGTTATTTCGGACAAGAGCATTATTTAATAAACTAAGAGTTTCGAGCGACCCTTTTGCATCTGAATTCTTTTCGAGAAATGGATTGTTATAGATATCATACTCTAATTCAAATCTATAGTCAATGAGTATCTTATGAAACTCATTAAATGCTCGAACTTTGTTTTGATACAATATCTCTATACGTTTAGAACGATTTGAAAGCTTATGAGTTACAATACCTACAATTATACCACTCAAAATTGGTGAAATTATTGCAAGCCATTTGAAAAGTTCTATGTTTGCCATCAGTTTAGGTTTTATCAAAACTAATAAAAGTCTCTATTATAAGAGACTCTTATTTACTCAACCGAAAATGATATTTTTATTCATCAAATAAAATTATTATTAACCAAGATAGGAAGTCATATCACTCATCCAGCCCAAAACTTTTTCAGTAATAGGTTCTTTGATTGAATCATCAGAAAATGCATCATATTTGTGCCACTTATCAGTTTCAATATCATAATAGCCAACATAATTGAAAATATATTCTCCATTAGGATGTTGTTTTGAAACACTAATAAGATATGGTTGAGATTCTTTTGGTTTACTCTGAGGGTAAGAAGTCCACTGCATAATAGTATTTGTAGTTATTAAGTTAATTTAAATCAATCTTTTGGTTGTGAATACTGGTTTTAATTTGGGATGCTTAGGCTTATTTTCTGAAGTAACCCATCTTCTTTCGTCTAGAGTTCCATTTGAAGTCTTGGTTTAGGGCGAAGCTTAATTGCTTTGATTTTTCCATGTTTTTTTATTATAATGTTGAAAATATTGCTTTTATATCACCAGCAGTGGAATCATTATTGAATTCGGCTAATACTGCGCCATTTTGAGTTCTCTCTCTTAATTCAATATTTTCTGTGTGATGGTTATAACCAATAGCATATCGATTGTCTCCTACAAAAAGCCATAAAATATTTGCAGTTTCATCATTGTATGTTCTGACTTCTACATCTTTAGTAGCTTTCCATATTACAGCTCCTACTAATGTTAGAACAACTTCGTTAACATTTTCACCATGATGGTCTGCACGACCCATTACTCCGTTTATGTATCGATTCAATAAATCTAATGTTGATATTGATAATGCCATTAATTTGTTTTTAAGTTAATATTGACTAAAAAGTGGGACATCGATTAAAAATCAAAATTTTCATTTATATAATTCTTCGAATTTTGAATCAAATCGTATTGCAAGACAGGGTCTATCTGAGGATTATTTTTCAACCAATTACGAACTTTGTATATCAGGTTCGCTACATTTGAAAGCTCGATTATTCCTGCGGAATATTCCAAATCTGAAAGAGAAGTTGTAGAATCAATCTCTCTTGAGACAACCTTCTCTATTTTTGTGGTATGGTTATAGTCATCAAAAATAAAGATAACATTCTCCATATACTTATCACCAAGCCTTATGGCGGGTAAATTTATATTATTTGGAATTGACCAGTAATGACTTTCAATATTGTTTTCTAAGTGGTGAATTATATTATTAATCATGTTAATTGTATTATATTCCATATCCTTACATTTTCGATAAAATCGGGCTCTTTTATAGTTATATAAGAGTAGCTGACAAATGTATAACATCTGTTATCATTACATATACGTAAAAATACCTGTTTTTCATCTATTGATATGTAAGCAATTATACTTGTGGAAAAGCCATTAGTTATAACTAATGGCTTTATAAGATAAAAAATGATAGCTTACAATAGTTAATAGTTCTGGTGACCTCTTCCGTCACACATGGGACATTTCCTTCTCTGATATCCAAGGGATGTATTACTTTCTTCAATTCCTGTGCCTCCGCATAATCCACAAGGTTGCGACTCATAAACTCTTCCATCACTACCAGTATAGTAGTCAGGACTGTTTTTATTATGGGCCCCTTTATTGTTATGGGCTTCAGTACAAGCAGAAGAACCGCATAGATAATATGATTCCATATCATTATCAATCAAATGAAGTTCTGTATCTCTAGGACACTGGGCTCCACATTCAGTACAGAAATTATTTGTATAAGTGACGCCATTATTAATATATGAAGCACTAGATGAAAATTGCTCCTGTCGATGATTACTGTCACTCGAACTGACTGAACTTAAGCTCACATAAATAAGATACATAATACCAAGAAGACCGGTAAATGCTACAGCCATTCCAAGAAAAATTTTAGTTACAAGTCCTACTTTCATAATGTAGAAATTAATAACAATCTACTTTTATGAGTTCTCCTATCTTGGCTTCATTATTAGAATCTCTTGTAAATGTTAATTCATAACAACTTTGTGCGTCTAGATGAAAATCATGAATTATAGAATTATTAAGTGAAAATGAGATAAGGCTTTCTTCCGTAGTCATAAAATCAACTAAAGTCAATAAATCAGCATTGATAATTTTATATACTGTTCCTCCAATTGGTACAGGAAAGCCATTTTGTATAGTATTTCCATTATAATTCATTAAATAAGTACCTGATATAGAACTTTGGTTTTCAACGTAAATATAAAGTTCATTGTCAGCATCATAAGTAGTTACTTGTGTCTGTGTATCGTCACCAGAACAATTAGCGGTAAGTAATCCTATTAGAACTAAGGCAAGGTAAATGGGTTGTTTTTTCATAGTTTAAGAAATTATAGGTTTGAG
>NZ_JAMWYY010000097.1 GCF_024305175.1 Flavobacterium sp. | reverse complement strand
AAGAGACAGTTTCAAAAGATCTAAAGTATAATGACAAAACTCCAGACCTCACTATTGAAAAAAATGGACATAAATTTATAGTAGAATGTACATTGTTACGACCACCAGCAAACGAGGATGCTTATAAGAATTTAAGGAACGCTATAGAAGCAGATATCAACAAACTTCAAGTACTAAACCGAGGGATAAATATAATATCAATGAAGTTACTAGCCGATAATCAGCCTTCCGTTAAAGGTTTCATTCAACACCTTAAAACTACTTTACTTACTCAACCATTAAATGAACGCCAGGTCTTCAAGACAAAAGATTATATAATTGAATATAAGCCTTATGAGGTTAAAAGCTCAAAAACACCGCTGATTGTTGGGTCAATCTCTGAAATAAGGGTAGTAGATGGATATCATGATGCCAAACGCTTTAGAGATAGTTTTGTTATAAAAGCTAAAAAGTATAAGGATATAGGCTTACCATATATTATTTGCATAAAATCACTAGATTTTTATGTTTCCAAAGATGATATATTGACGGCTATTAATGGTGGTTCAGTTTATAACATAGACACAAAAGAAATATCAATGTTGAACGATGGAATTTTTACTTCAGCAGCAAAATCTTATGAACGAATTTCTGCCATAATTTATAAAACTGGCAGTTCCGATCTCCAAACAGTTTTAAATCCTAGGGCTAAAACTTTATTTCCAATGGAGCTTCTAACTGAACAAAGCTAAGACACTCAAAATATTGAAACGATTGCATGGATTTTGTCGATACCTTCATACTCCAATTTTTTACCAATTTCTAATACAAGTCGTTAATTATAAATAAATATAATAAAAAACGCCACACATTGTGTGGCGTTTTTTGTAGCCTCGCCAGGAATCGAACCTGGATCAAAAGTTTAGGAAACTCCCATTCTATCCGTTGAACTACGAGGCTGTTATTTTCGAGTTGCAAATGTAAAACATTTTTGCGGTATGGCAAAAACTTTTTTTGCTTACTCTGCCATGCTGCTTAAATGCTCCAGCATATCGGTAGTCATGGCATCAAGGCCATACTGGTGCTGCCAGTTCCAGTCTTTGCGGGCGTGGCTGTCGTCTATGCTTTGCGGCCAGCTATCGGCAATTTTCTGACGGAAATCAGGCTCATAGGCAATGGTAAAGTCTGGTATGTGCTGCTTTATCGTTTCAGCAATTTCTTTAGGGGTAAAGTCCATTGCCGAAAGGTTGTAAGACGAACGTATTTTTATATTTTTGGCAGGAGCCTGCATAATTTCTATCGTGGCGCGTATGGCATCATCCATATACATCATGGGTAGGCGGGTATCTTCGCTGAGAAAGCAAGTATAGCTGCCATCGCTTAATGCCTTGTGGTAGATGTCTACAGCATAATCGGTTGTGCCACCACCCGGAAGTGTGCTCCAGCTTATTAAACCTGGATAACGGATGCTGCGCACATCTACGCCATAAATGTTATGGTAATATTCGCACCATCTTTCGCCTGATTGTTTCGAAATTCCGTACACCGTGCTTGGCTCCATTACGGTATATTGCGGTGTATTTTGTTTTGGTGTTGTAGGGCCAAAGACAGCAATGCTCGATGGCCAGAATATCTTCTTTATTTTTTCTGCTTTAGCTAAGTTAAGCACATGAAAAAGCGAGTTCATGTTAAGGTCCCATGCAAAAGCGGGGTTCTTTTCGGCAGTCGCCGAAAGCAGGGCCGCCATCAGGTAAACCTCTTCAACCTTATATTTTTCAATTACTTCTTCAACCTGGTTAAAATCAAGGGCGTTAACCACTTCAAACGGACCCGATGCTACAAACTCAGGGTCACCTTTACGCACATCAGATGCTATAACATTGTTTTTTCCGTATAGTTCCCTTAGTTTTTTAGTAAGTTCAGTGCCTATCTGGCCACAAGCCCCAATAATTAAAATTGTCCCCATAGTTGTGTTTTTGTTTGCATGCAAATATACTGTTTTCCGTTGTCAATTATATCGATGTAGTATGGTGTGCTAACAATATTTTGAAGGATTGTGATTTTTCAGGGTTTTAATGTAGTATATCCTTAAAACGAGAGGTAATTCGTTATTTAACGAATTAAGATTTTAATAAACTGCACATTGGCGTAACATTTGTAACTTTGCAGACTGAATTATACACAGATGAAATACCGCTTTTATATACTTGCTGCCCTGTGCTTTGCACTCTTTTCATGTAAAGATGACGAATCGGGGCAACTGGCTGCCACTAAGCGTATAGAGATGAAAAATGACTCTATACTTAAAGTGGTAAGCAACAACTGGATATTTGACATACCCCCCCTTAGCCCTAAGGTTCAGGAGCGCATTACTACCTGGAATGAGTGGGCACAGCTCGCCTCTGAAATGGAACAGCGCCCTACAGGCACTATAACCGCTTACAGGCAAAAAGCCGAGAATATTATTAATAAGATACAGCAGGTTAAAACAACCATTCCGCCGTTTTTTAATAAGCCACAGTTACGCAGCCGCATAAGTGTGCTCGATACAAAGGCAAAAGCATTATACACCTATATAGCGCTGGATGTGGTGCAGTGTGATAAGGTTACGGCGCTTATTAAAGATATGGTTAAAGAAACAGCCGATATACAAAGGCAGATGGATGAGATGATCCGCTTCAGCGAAGTGCCTAAAGAAGCAGGAGAAGCAGAAATGCTACGTGCCCGCGATACAACCCGCCTTGCTAACCCCGAAATGATGGCACAGCCTACTGTTGCACCGCCCAATCAATCGGCGCCACCTGTAAACACCAATATACCTAACAGGGAGAGGCAACCTTTTCGTAGTAATAAACTTAAACCTGCAAATTGAAACCTGAAGTTTTAGAAAAATACTCACAATCGGTAAAAGTAAGCCAGATAGCCGCTGCACTGGCAAAGCGTGAGGCAAAGCTGCATATAAAAGGGCTTATAGGCTCATCACTTTCGTTTGTAATAGACCCTTTGTTCCGCCAGTGTGACCTGCCTTTTTTACTGATATTAAAAGATAAGGAAGAAGCGGCATACTATCTTAATGATCTTGAAAAGCTGGTTGGCGATAAGGATGTTTTGTTTTATCCGGGTTCTTACCGCCGCCCTTATCAGATAGAGGAAACCGATAATGCAAATGTGCTGTTGCGTGCAGAGGTGCTTAACCGCATTAACTCGCGTAAAAAGCCGGCTATAATAGTATCTTATCCTGAGGCTTTATTTGAGAAAGTTGTTACCAGAAAAGAATTGGATAAAAATACACTTAAGGTAGCAGTGGGCGACCAGGTTTCAATCGATTTTATTAATGAAGTATTGTTTGAATACGAATTCCGCAGGGTAGATTTTGTTACCGAGCCGGGCGAATTCAGCGTGCGTGGCGGTATAGTGGATGTATTCTCATTCAGTAATGACAACCCATACCGTATTGAATTTTTCGGTAACGAGGTCGACAGTATACGTACGTTTGATGTAGAGAGCCAGCTTTCGCTTGAAATAAAAAAGAAAATTGCGGTTATACCCAATGTAGAGAATAAATTCCTGAAAGAAAACCGCGAAAGCTTTTTAGAGTACATCAACGAAAAAACAGTACTTTTTATACAGAATACCGAAGGGCTTCTTGGCCAGCTCGACCTTCTTTTCAGCAAGGCGGGAGAAGCCTTTGAAAAGCTATCTAAAGACATTAAGCATGCCTCGCCGGAGGAGCTTTTTGTTAACCAGCAGGCTTTTATAAAGAAGGCGCTCGACTTTACCATTGCAGAACTGGGTTCTACTGCTGTATTTAAAACCGAAAAAACTTTTGAGTTCCATATACAGCCGCAGCCATCGTTCAACAAGCAGTTCGACCTGCTGCTTAATAACCTTGCCGATAACCACAGTAACGGTATAAAGAATTACATTTTTTGCAGTAACGATGCGCAGGCCAACCGCTTTCATGATATTTTTGAAAGCCTTGACGAAGCCAACCACGAGAACATACGCCAGCAGTATAAAACAATTGTTTTTCCTATATATGAAGGATTTATTGATGAGGAAAACCAGATAGCCTGCCACAGCGACCACCAGATATTTGAGCGTTACCACCGCTTTAATATTAAGAATGGCTACAGCAAAAAGCAGACAATTACGCTTAAAGAACTTAACTCGCTTTCAGTTGGCGATTATGTAACCCATATAGACCACGGTATAGGAAAGTTTGGCGGGCTGCAAAAAATAGAGGTAGAGGGCAAAAAGCAGGAAGCCATAAAGTTAGTATATGCCGATAATGACATTGTGTATGTAAGCATTCACTCGCTGCACAAAATATCAAAATATAACGGTAAAGACGGTGCACCGCCCAAAATATACAAACTGGGCAGCAGCGCCTGGAAAACCCTTAAGCAAAAAACAAAGGCTCGTGTTAAGCATATTGCCTTTAACCTTATACAGTTGTATGCCAAGCGCAGGCTGGAAAAAGGCTTTCAGTATGCGCCTGACAGTTACATGCAGGCCGAGCTGGAATCATCTTTTATTTATGAAGATACTCCTGATCAGATCACTGCAACCCGCGATGTAAAAGCCGATATGGAAAGCGAACGCCCTATGGACCGCCTGGTGTGCGGCGATGTGGGCTTCGGTAAAACAGAGGTGGCTATAAGGGCTGCTTTTAAGGCAGTAGATAACGGCAAGCAGGTGGCTATCTTAGTGCCTACAACCATACTGGCGTTTCAGCACTATAAAACCTTTAGCGAGCGTTTAAAAGATATGCCGGTTACCATTAATTACGTAAACCGTTTCCGTACGGCAAAGCAGAAATCGCAAACCCTGAAAGACCTTGAAGAGGGCAGGCTTGATATTATAATAGGTACCCACCAGCTAACCAATAAAAACGTAAAATTTAAAAACCTGGGGCTGCTTATAGTGGATGAAGAGCAGAAATTCGGTGTAAATGTAAAAGACAAGCTGAAAACCATAGCACAGAATGTAGATACACTAACGCTAACGGCAACGCCAATACCGCGCACACTGCAATTTTCGCTAATGGCCGCACGCGACCTTTCGGTTATTACCACGCCGCCGCCAAACCGTTACCCTATAGAAACACAGGTTATAGGCTTTAATGAAGAAATTATCCGCGATGCGATTTCGTATGAGATACAAAGGGGCGGGCAGGTGTTCTTTATCAATAACCGTATTGAGAACATTAAAGAGGTTGCCGGAATGATTCAGCGCTTGGTACCCGGTGCCAAAGTGGGTGTGGGCCACGGGCAGATGGAGGGCAAAAAGCTGGAAGAGCTTATGCTTGCCTTTATGGATGGCGAGTTTGATGTTTTAGTGGCAACCACTATTATAGAAAGCGGACTTGATGTGCCTAACGCTAATACAATTTTTATTAATAATGCGAATAACTTCGGGCTGTCTGACCTGCACCAGATGCGGGGGCGTGTGGGCCGGAGTAACAAAAAGGCATTCTGCTACTTTATTGCGCCGCCATACAGCGCCATGACCGAAGATGCCCGTAAGCGTATACAGGCGCTCGAGCAGTTCAGTGAGCTGGGCAGCGGTTTCAATATTGCCATGAAAGACCTTGAGATACGCGGGGCAGGTGACCTGCTGGGCGGGGAGCAAAGCGGTTTCATAAACGAGATCGGGTTTGAGACCTACCAGAAGATCATGAACGAGGCCATAGAGGAACTTAAGGAAAATGAGTTTAAGGACCTGTATATGGACGAGGAGCAGCAGGAGAAGCGAGAGTTTGTAAAAGACATACAAATTGATACGGATTTCGAATTGCTATTCCCCGATGAGTATATTAACAGCATTACCGAAAGGCTGAACCTGTATAATGAGCTTAGCAGCATTAAGACCGAGGAAGAACTAAAGCTGTTCGAGCAAAAGCTTACTGACCGCTTTGGGGCTTTGCCAAAGCCGGCACAGGCACTGCTTACCAGTATGCGCATTAAGTGGCTAGCTACCAAAATAGGGATAGAGAAACTGGTATTAAAACAGGGCAAAATGGTAGGCTACTTTGTAAGCGACCAGCAAAGTGATTATTACCAGAGCGGCGCGTTCCACAGGGTGTTGCAGTTTGTGCAAAAGCACCCGAACCTTACCCGAATGAAGGAAAAGCAAACCAAGAACGGCTTACGCCTGCTGCTGACTTTCGAGAATGTAAAGTCGCTTAAAAAAGCACTGGAGTTACTGGAGATGGTTTTTGAGTAGAGAATTCTTGATTACAGTGTTTTTAAAAAAATAATTTCTTTGATTTCTAACTAAATTTTGCGACAAGTGGATATTACTAAAGCTATTGAAGTATTGGATGCCTTGGCCTCTGGCTGCTCACCAATTACTGGAGAAGTTATTGTGGGTGAAACAATTTTGAATGAGCGTGAAGTAATTAGATCGCTGCAAATTGCGATAGACTACTTAAGAGCTAAACTACTATTAAATAAAGGAGTA
>NZ_JAMWYY010000096.1 GCF_024305175.1 Flavobacterium sp. | reverse complement strand
AAGAGACAGACTTGCTGCGTTTGCCGGATATTATTTAATAAGAAAATCTTTTTCGCAAAAGCAAATCAGGAATTAATAATTTATTTGCAATTGTAACCTTGTAAAGCGCCACTTATGTGGCGCTTTTTTAATTATTTTTTAATTATTTTCTAAAAAAACATATTTATCAATAAATTACTACAAATTTAAACTTAAATTATTGTTAACAATTTCATTTTCTTACTTTTGTGGCTATTCTAATTAAATTTTAAAAAATTGTAGATGAACTATTTTAGCCGTATTAAATTAATTCCTGCATGTATAATGCTATTTTTAATTACTGCCCCCGCAGTTTATGCACAACCTGGTTTTGAAGATGATGTTGACGATGAGCCTGAAGCCAATATAACTTCTTATGCAGCTTCGTTACTCATTGCATCATGTGCAGGTTACTATTTAACCCAAAAAATAAAAATCTCTAAATCTTAGCCTCCCAAAATATGAGAAAAAATTACGTTGTTTTATTATTGTGCCTTGTCATAGGAGTTGCAAATGCACAGGTAACCCAGATTTATACCGATTTTAATAATTTCTGGACATCGAGCTCAACCAGCATTAACAGTGTGCAGCCAAACCTTTCGCACAACCTGCTTGCTTTCCGTTGGAATGGTGCTGTTTATTCAACAGGTGTTGACGATGCAAAATTGACAGCTAATGGTATTACTTATCAAAATACCAAATTCAGGGCATTGCCTATCACTACGGTACCGCTTACATCTTCGCAGGGTGGAAGTAACCCTTATTATATTGGTGTTGGTGCTTTAGCCGATGGCCTTGCCAACACAACAAGTGCAACTTTTCTTAACCCACAAGTAACAACGGGCGCCATGAAGGCGGCATATCTTACCATGGGTGAAAACGGCCTTGACCTGGGTACCGGCCTTACCAATATACCCTCAGGAAGCACATTAACATTTAACCTTAGTGCTAATGGCATCACTCTTGCGAACATTAATGATGGTGTGCCGGATGTATTGGTTAGCCAGATAGCACAGCCTACAAGTACAGGAGTAGACCAGCTATTTTTTCAGGATGCAAGCGGAAATATGGTAGGTAATGCTATAAGTATAAATCTAAATAATAATACTTTGTTTCCTACTGTAGGTAACTGGAATGTTGACTTTTATAACAATAATAGTACTGCTGATACCGGATTTATCAATACCAACAGGACGCTTAAATTCTTTACAGCCGACCTTTCTCAATTCGGGATAACTGCTGCTAACTATGCAAATGCCCGCAGGCTTGTATATCAGCCGGGTGGTACATCAGACCCCGCTTTTATTGCTTACAATGAACCGTCTATAGGTGTTGCTCAGCAATTAGTTATTACAGCCCAGCCTACTACATCTGACTGCGATGGTTTTATGCCTACCAGTTTTACAGTAAGGCTTGCCGACTCTTTTGGAGCTGTTGTACAACAGGCCGGCTTTACCATTACTGCTTATATGGAAACTGGTCCGGGCCAGTTGTTGGGTACAACCAGTGTTACAACAAATTCGCAAGGTATAGCTACTTTTAGTAATCTTTATTTTGAGGTGGGCGGAGACCACGTTATCCGTTTTGAAAATACTAGCCTTAAAGATGCAATTTCTACTACTATTGCGGGCCCCGAGTGTTCTCCTAATGTATGGACAGGTAACGTGAGTACAGACTGGAATACTACAGGTAACTGGCAGACGGCAAGTGTGCCAAATGCGAACAATAATGTTACCATTCCTGCAGGAAGGCCAAATTATCCGGTACTAACTGCTAACGCAGGTGCGAAAGACCTTATAATGGGTGCAGGAGCTACTATAGATCTTAATGGTAAATTATTTACCATAAAGGGTAACATAACTAAAGATGCTACTGCTTATATTGATGCAGCAGATACAGGTTCAGAACTTTATATGTCGGGTACATCGGCACAAACCATTCCTGATGGGTTTATACAAAACAATAACATAGCTAACTTTACGGTAGAAAATGCTGCCGGTGTTACTACATTAAACCCAATGAACCTTACAGGCGTTGCAAGGGTTCGTTCAGGTAATTTCAATACAAGCAATATGCTAACGCTGGTGTGCTCATTCAGCCCGCAGCGTACAGGACAAATAGGTGTTCTTGACGGAACCATTTCAGGAACCGTAACTACAGAGCAGTGTTTCCCGGCACGCCGCGCTTTCAGGCTTGTATCATCTTCGGTAACCACTACAACATCAATACGTGAAAACTGGCAGGAAGATGCATCAGCTTGGAATGATAACCCTAACCCGGGTTATGGTACGCATATTACAGGAGCAGGCTCTTCAGGCTCAGATCCTTCTGCTACAGATGGTGTAAACGGTTTCGACTGGCAGCCATCAGGAGCGTCTTCTATGTTTGCTTTTAATAACAGTACACAGTCGTGGGGTGCAGTTACAAACACATTGGGTACGCTAACTGCGGGTACTCCATACAGGCTATTAATAAGGGGCTCAAGAAGCACAGATATTACATCTAACGCAGCTACGCCAAGCAATACTAAACTACGTTCAACAGGTGCTGTTGTAAAAGGCCCTGTTGCTGTTAGCGGCTTATCAACCACAAGCGGAGGCTATAGCTTTGTTGGTAACCCTTTCCATACAGTAGTAGATATGAACCGCGTAATGAGCAACTCTTACAACCTTACCAATTTTTACTATGTTTGGGATCCTACCCTGGGTGGTACACCTACGGTAGGCCAGGCGGGCGGACGCGGAGGTTATGTTACCATTAATGCATCTACAGGCGCTAAGAGTAATGCATCATCGGCAGCTACGCGCTACTTACAGCCATACCAGGCATTCTTTGTACAAACATCAACTTTAGGAGGTACACCACAGCTTACCTTTAATGAGAATGACAAAAGGCCTACTGCAGCGCAAACAGCTGTGTTCAGGACCTTCGGTAATCCGTTCATAGACCTTAACCTGTATTATCAGGATGCTTTTGATGCAGGCGATACTTCTTCTGATGGTTTAAGGATAGATTTCCGCGAAGGCCAAAACAATGATGTAGATGTAAATGATGCGCTTAAGTTTACCAACATTGATGAGAACATTGCACGTTTAGACGGTGAAAACTATGTGGCTATGGAAGACCGTAACCTGCCTTTAGCAGATGAAGAGCTTCCGCTTGCTGTATGGCAATACCGCAGAACTGCATATGTAATGCAGCTTGACCTTGGTACTTTTGAAGAGCTTGATGTTTTCCTTAAAGATAACTACCTTAACATAGAAACCCTTCTTACAGAGAATGACGTTAATAACGTTAGCTTTACTATAGATAACGATATCCCTGCAAGTAAAGATTTAGGCAGGTTCTCTATAGTGTTCAGGGCTACGCCACTGAGTAACGAAGTTGTTGAAAATGCCAAAGGCTTCTCACTATTCCCTAACCCTTTAAGCGGTAGCGAGCTTTACATTAACGCTCCTGCCGGGCATGAGTCGGCACAGGTGGTTATATACAACACACTTGGCCAGGAAGTGTTTAAGGCTGCTGAAAGCTTTACAGGTAATAATCAGCTTGTATTGAAGGTTAATAACCTTCAGGCTGGTATTTACATCCTTAAGCTAAAAACCAAAACCGGCGTAACGTACTCTTCAAAATTCATTAAAGAGTAAGTTCAGGAAATAAATTTATTGTAAAGCAGCACCCTGTAAAGGGTGCTGCTTTGTTATTTATCAACACGAAAACGTTGTAATTAACAATATTTGTAACAAAAAGACAAACTGGAGTTATTAGTATGTTATTTTTTGTACTTTAGTACTACTGAAATAAGTAAACCCCGAATTTATTGCTATTTTAATCAAGTGCATCAGAGCCCCCTTTCTGATGCACTTTTTTTATTCTTTCAATACACATGTAACGCCGCTTTGTAACTCGCTAACTTTAACTATATTTGCCGATTAATCGGGCTACCATTATAATAGCCTTGCGGGTGTGCCTGCAACATGATAACAGACGAAGATGAAGAACATTAGAAATTTTTGCATTATTGCCCATATCGACCACGGAAAGAGTACCCTGGCCGACCGCCTGCTTGATGCCACACAAACCGTAACGGCACGCGAACAGCAGGCCCAGTTGCTGGATAATATGGATTTGGAGCGTGAAAGGGGCATCACCATAAAAAGCCACGCCATACAAATGGAGTATATGTATAAAGGCGAAAAATATATACTTAACCTTATAGATACTCCCGGGCACGTTGACTTCTCTTATGAAGTATCGCGTTCCATTGCAGCCTGCGAAGGCGCTTTGCTTATTGTGGATGCCGCACAGAGCATACAGGCGCAAACCATAAGCAACCTGTACCTGGCGCTGGAGAACGACCTTGAAATTATACCGGTGCTTAATAAAGTAGACCTGCCAAGCGCAAACCCGGAAGAGGTAAGCGATGATATAGTAGAGTTACTGGGTTGCAAGCACGAAGATATTATACCTGCCAGCGGTAAAACCGGCTTTGGTGTAGATAAAATTCTTGAAGCCATTGTAGAACGCGTTCCTGCGCCAAAAGGTGATGAAGAGGAGCCGCTACAGGCACTTATTTTTGACTCTGTTTATAACCCGTTCCGTGGGATAGAGGTTATTTTCCGTGTGATAAATGGCTCTATAAGCAAAAACCAGAAAATTAAGTTTATGGCTACGGGCAAAGAATATTTTGCCGACGAAATTGGTACCCTGAAACTCAACCAGGTGCCCAAGCAACAGATAAAGGCCGGAGATGTGGGTTACCTTATTTCGGGCATTAAAGAAGCGCGCGAGGTAAAAGTAGGTGATACCATTACCGATGCCAAAACACCAACGCAGAATATGATTGCCGGTTTCGAGAACGTGAAGCCGATGGTATTTGCGGGTATTTACCCGGTTGATACCGAAGATTATGAAGAGCTGCGCAACAGTATGGAAAAGCTACAGCTAAACGATGCCTCGCTTGTATTCTCTCCCGAGAGTTCGGCGGCGTTGGGCTTTGGTTTCCGATGCGGGTTTCTGGGCATGCTGCACATGGAAATCGTGCAGGAGCGTTTAGAGCGTGAGTTTAACATGACGGTTATTACAACCGTACCCAACGTGTCTTACTTCGCTTATACCAAAAAAGAGCCTGAAAAAGCATTTATTGTAAACAACCCGAGCGACTTGCCCGAGCCAAGCAAGCTTGACAGGGTAGAGGAGCCGTATATTAAGGCAACCATAATTACCAAGGCCGACTTTGTGGGGCAGGTTATGAGCCTTTGTATCGACAAGCGCGGACAGATAACCAACCAGACGTACCTGACACCCGAGCGCGTAGAGCTTACGTTTGATATGCCGCTTGCCGAGATTGTATTCGACTTTTATGACAGGCTTAAAACGGTATCTAAAGGGTACGCGTCGTTCGACTACCACCCGATAGGCATGCGCACCAGTAAGCTGGTAAGGCTTGATGTGCTGCTTAATGCGCAAAACGTAGATGCCCTTAGCGCACTGATACACGAGGACAATGCCTACAACATAGGTAAAAAAATGTGCGAAAAGCTGAAAGAGCTTATACCGCGCCAGCAGTTCGACATTCCGATACAAGCTGCCATTGGCGCCAAAATTATAGCGCGTGAAACCATTAAGGCACTGCGTAAAGATGTTACCGCCAAGTGTTATGGTGGTGATATTTCGCGTAAGCGTAAACTACTCGAAAAGCAGAAAGCCGGTAAAAAGCGTATGCGCCAGGTGGGTAACGTAGAGATACCGCAACAGGCGTTTATGGCGGTACTTAAGCTGAACGACTAAGCCCCCTAAACCCCCGAAGGGGAGGGGTATTTAGATAGGATTTTAGATAATAGAACCCGGTGCAGATGTGCCGGGTTTTTTATATTGTATTAGCAAATATGTTAATTTTTTATATATTTGATTAACTAATCAATAATTACTAATAGATGGCAACACCTACAATTGAGATATCGGTCTACACCTTTGTTCTAAAAGAAAAATTTAAAAAAAGTAAATATTTCAACCTCGGAGAATTTTACAGGAAGCAATTTATAAGATCAACAGATAAAGATCCTCATAAAGTGAAATCTAAAACGCTCTATAAAAGGTTTATGAAGGAAATCGTTGAGGAGTTTAAAGATGAGTTTAAATTAAGTAAAGATGGAACAAAAGGGTTTTCTACTGGAATTTTAAAAAGCTATTCTGATAACAATATCATAGATGGTTTCATTAATGGAGGTGATAGAGGTAGAAATCATAAAATTTACAAGATAAAAAATAATAAAACAGCTACTGGCGCTCTAAAGAACGATGAGTTGGTGGCTTTACCGCATTACTTTAAAATATGGACTCCGCCAAATAGTGAAATCGGAGTTTTAATGATCCAAAACTATTCTAATGTAGGGATCAATAGTTTGGTAATTAGTTTTTTGAAAGATTTCTATTTAAAGTATAATACTACATTCTTAGAATCCCGACATGTACCAGAAAACGTTAAACAAAATTTTATCAATAATAGTGTAATTAAAAAAGTAAGCTTTTCCAAAAATAAGTTAAGTCCGAAAGCAAGAAGTGCTTTTAATTATGCTTTTTCAAACGAAACAGGATTAAGAATTAAAATTGAAGTTTCGGGTTTTGATAGTAACTATAGTAT
>NZ_JAMWYY010000095.1 GCF_024305175.1 Flavobacterium sp. | reverse complement strand
TTACGTTGATTATGATATGGCAAAAGAAACTAAAATTAAAAGATCATATAGATTATTTAAAAAAAAATAATTTAGATTTTGACATTAGTAAAAACGAATTTAATAGCAATAACTGTTTTTTTAGAATAAAAATATTATTCACATTTAGAGATATTGATGCTATTATTCAGATCAATGATGATTATGAAAAACGATTGCCAGGAGGAACATTTATAATTGCAGATGCTGATAATGGAGATTACGTGCTTATGAATTCAAAAGGTAATATTCTGTTTTGGAACCATGAAAAAAATGATCTTAGTTTTAATTATAAGGTAGAGAAACCTTTACAAATTGCGAAAAGTATCACACAGTTTTTAAGTATGTTGACTCCCGAGTCAAACCTTGAGGAAGAACCAATAGTAATTGAGAGAAAGGTAAGTAACGATTTTCATACAAAATTTAAAGACTATCTTAAGTAAACTAAATTCAGTATCAACTTAGGTATAGCAATCACATAATTAAATTTTTAACTCTCTCACGTTCATTACTCCCAATAAAAAGCGTAATTTTGCACCCTATTTTTAAGTACATGAGAACCAAATCGTTAAAGAAGAATAAAATCAATGTAATTACCCTTGGGTGCTCTAAGAACGTTTATGACAGCGAGGTACTTATGGGGCAGCTTAAAGCCAGCGGCAAAGATGTGGCACATGAAGCGCCTGCACATGAAGAAGGCAATATAATTGTTATAAACACCTGCGGGTTTATTGATAATGCTAAGGAGGAATCGGTTAACATGATACTTAATTATGTTGACAAAAAAGAGCAGGGCATAGTAGATAAAGTTTTTGTAACAGGCTGCCTTAGCGAGCGCTACAAGCCGGACTTACAAAAAGAAATACCAAATGTAGACCAGTATTTTGGCACTACGGAACTTCCGCTATTGCTTAAAGCGCTGGGAGCTGATTACAGGCATGAGCTATTAGGTGAACGTCTCACTACCACACCAAAAAATTATGCTTACCTTAAAATTGCCGAAGGGTGCGACCGCCCCTGCAGCTTTTGTGCTATACCGCTTATGCGTGGCAAACACGTGTCTCAACCCATTGAAAAACTGGTTAAGGAAGCCGAAAGCCTTGCTAAAAACGGCGTAAAAGAACTGATACTTATTGCGCAGGACCTTACCTATTACGGCCTTGACCTGTATAAGAAACGTAACCTTGCCGAACTGCTGGAGAACCTTGTAAAGGTAGAAGGCATAGAATGGATAAGGCTGCACTACGCATTCCCCTCAGGTTTCCCGATGGATGTACTGGATTTGATGAAGCGCGAGCCTAAAATCTGTAACTATATAGATATACCACTACAGCATATCGCTGATAACGTACTCAAATCGATGCGCCGCGGCACAACACAGGAGAAAACAACAAAGCTGCTTAAGGAATTCCGCGAAAGGGTTCCGGGTATGGCTATCCGCACAACGCTGATAGTAGGCTATCCCGGAGAAACAGAAGAGGATTTCCAGACTCTTAAAAACTGGGTTGAGGAAATGCGCTTTGAGCGTTTAGGCTGCTTTACCTATTCGCATGAAGAGAACACACACGCCTACCTGCTGGAAGATGATGTGCCTGCCGAGGTGAAACAACAGCGTGCCAACGAGATAATGGAACTGCAAAGCCAGATATCATGGGAGCTGAACCAGGAGAAGATAGGGCAAACCTTTAAATGTGTAATAGACCGCAAAGAAGGGCAGTATTTTGTAGCCCGTACCGAGTTTGACAGCCCCGATGTTGATAATGAGGTGCTTATTGACGCAACCAATATTTACCTTAAAACGGGGGAATTTACAGATATTACAATAACCGATGCAACCGAGTTTGACCTGTATGGCATACCGGCATCTGCACAAAACTAAAATACCCAAAGCCAAAAATCATCTTTTTGGCTTTTTTTTCTAATTTTGAATATATAACAGTCTGTACTATGAAAAAGTTTTTATTCATTATAGCATTTTTAGCCGGTTCGCTAACTGCTTCCGCACAGTACTACAATCCGTATTACGGGCAGGGCAGCAACCCGGGCCTCGACAGGAGCATTACTGCACAGCCAAGGACGCCTTCTAAAAAGAAAAAAGAAGAAAAAGTTGATATTGTAGAGCTTACTGTTGAACAACTTTCAAAAAAACTGAACCTTGACGGTTTCCAGAAAGCGGCGGTTAAGGTAATCTACAACGAGAATAAAGACGAGATAATGGGGCTGGCAGATGAGGATATTCCTTATGAAGCCAAGAAGGAAAAAGGCAGGGAACTAACTGAAAAGATAGATGCCAAGATCATGGCACTGCTGAATGATGACCAGAAAAAAATCTATCAGGAAATGATTGACGACCGTAAATATTAAAGCGCCAGTAATCCATTCTGCTTTAAAACAGTTACAGGCTTACTGTACCAAAAAGGTTCAAAATCTTCTGCAACTGCTTCTTCAAAAAGTGCTTTTGCCTTTGCAAAAGTTATGGGTGTACCTCCATAAGCCGAAACATCATCAACAAATTGCATCAGCCATTCGCCCTGCGCTTCGGCAAGCTGAATGGTAATGGTTTCCCTCTTTGAATAAAAGGTTAGGGCAATCATATGAAATGTCCGGCCTTTTTTAGATTTTACATAGCGTTCCGCTACAGGCTTAGTGCCTAACCAAACAATTTTAGAGGTCGGCTTTACAGAATATTCCGCATCATCGTGTAATACACTGTAAATATAATCATGCGGAACTTTGGTTCTGGGCACTTTAAACTCGAACCAGTCCTGCAAAGGATAATCAAAGCATAGGCCATGCATAAAGTTAAAGAGCGATTTCTTTAAGCCGTAGCTAAACTTATCATGGTCGGTGCCGGTTGTATCAATGTGCACAATATCGTTGTTGGCAAAACTGCCTACAATATCACTTTCTTTTACTACGCTGAATTTTTCAGGCTCAAGGCCAACGGGGCTGTGTGCCGTCATGGCAAACTGGTGCCAAAAACCCGACTGTAAAATCCCGATTTCAAACATTTGGCGCACCATTTCGAGCGAGTCTATTGTTTCCTGTGCGGTTTGGGTGGGAAAACCATACATCAGGTAGGCATGCACCATAATACCCGCTTCGGTAAAGTTACGGGTTACACGCGCTACCTGCGCTACCGTTACCCCTTTTTGTATAAGGTCTAACAACCTGTCGGAAGCCACTTCAAGCCCGCCGGAAACCGCAATGCAGCCCGAAGCTTTTAATAACCGGCAAAGGTCGGCAGAGAAACTTTTTTCAAAACGGATATTCGTCCACCACGTAACCGAAAGCCCGCGGCGCAATATCTCAAGCGCAAGTTCGCGCATCAGTGCCGGGGGTGCGGCCTCATCTACAAAATGGAAACCGTTTTGCCCTGTCTGGGCTATAAGCTGTTCCATCCTGTCTGCCAGCATTTTTGCGGCAACAGGCTCATAAACCTTTATATAATCTAATGATATATCGCAAAAAGTACATTTCCCCCAATAGCAGCCATGCGCCATAGTAAGCTTATTCCAGCGGCCATCGCTCCACATACGGTGCATGGGGTTTACCACTTCAATTACCGAGATATAGCTATCGAGTGGTAAGCCGGTATAATCGGGCGTGCCTACCTGGCTTTGCTTATAATCGGGTTTAGCGGAGTTATCTACATACGTTACCTTGCCGTCCTGTAGTATAAATGTCCGTTTTAGCCGTGTGGCATCCCTCCTGCCCTGCAGGTATTCTGTAAGGCACTCTATCGGCGCTTCGCCATCGTCGAGGGTAATAAAATCGAAGAACTCCATTACACGCGCATCTGTAAGCGAGCGCAATTCGGTATTTGGGAAACCGCCGCCCATTGCCGTTTTGATATGCGGAAAATACTTCTTTATGTACTGCGCACTACGGAAAGCAGAATATAAATTACCCGGAAAAGGCACCGAAAAACAAACCAGATCGGGCTGCTCTGCTTCCAGCTTCTGATGCAGCAGGCTAATGAGCAATTCATCTATATAGGTGTAGGGCTGTTGCAGGTAATCATAAAGCTCATCGAAAGAGCTGGCAGAGCGCCCCAGCCTTTCGGCATAGCGGCTGAACCCGAAATGAGGGTCGGCACACTCCACAATAAGGTCAGACAGGTCTTCAAGGTATAACGTGGCAAGGTGCTTGGCTTTATCCTGAACGCCCATCGTGCCAAACGCCCAGTGCAATTCGTCAAGCTGTTCAAAGCGTGAAGCTTCGGGCAGAAAGTCTTCGGTACAAATAAGGTGCGCCAGCGTGGGGTTCTTTCCCTGTAAAAAGAGCATTACCTGGTCTATTGTTTTCAGGTATTCATTTTTAAGGGAGATTATGCGTTGGCTATTAGCCTCCCCCCCAGCCCCCCTCCGAAGGAGTGGGGAGTAGTTTGACTCTATGTAATCAAATAATTTTGTAAGCCCCTGTTTTGAGAACAGCTTATTAATAACATCAATACCAAGGTCGGCCTGCGCGGCGGCAATGCCCTTGGTATTCAGGAAACCCTTCAGGTAGGCCGTAGCCGGGTAGGGCGTGTTGAGCTGGGTGAAAGGTGGTGTTATTAAAAAAAGTTTGATGCTCAAAAGGGTAAAAGATTTTGGGGTGTAAAAATACGCTTTAAATCTGATTTTAATTAGCTAACTTGGTAATATGAAAAAGCTACTTTCATTTTTATTTCTTGTTGTTGCTGTCAATTCTTTTTCGCAGGCGAGCAGCACAAGAGAATTTGCTATTTCTTTTATAATGGATAAGAAGGATTTTGAAAAAACTTCATTCAATTTTATATGCCACAGAGGTGCGGTAGATGTAGAACAATGTGAGCTTACAACTAAAAAATCACGAGGTGATGTTATAGTTACGCTATCCGGAAGGTATCACCACATAGTAGGGCCTCCCGGATTTCTGATGACAATTTGCTTACAACAAAATTACCTCTCAGGCTCAGGTTTTAACCATACGCAAAACTATTACGTTCACTTTGATTCGGCGATTGGTACTAATAATGAGCGTTTTGATGTTAATATTGGAAAAGTTGCACCTGATAAAAACTACCCATTTATGTTAGTTAAAGAAGTTAGTGGAAAGCTAAAAATTCAAAAAGCAATGTTGCCTGACGGATGGCAGGATATTTTTTTATGTGAAGTCGCGAACATTATAACAATCAAAAATCCTTAATAACTCAAATCAATAGAAATTCTTCAATATATTATTTTTCCCTAACTTTACGGTAAAATACTTTATAAATGCCTTCAGACTGTATCAGCTACCAAAGCTCAGGATATTTTACCCCGCTAATTACAGATTACCTTAACCAAAAGGAGAACCTTAAACCGTTATACAACCGTTTCCCAACCCTCGAAAATTTTGAAGCGCAGATAGCCGAAAAGCACGAAAATTACAAACCTGAGTTTCGCACAACGCTTGTCAATACACTTTTAAAGCAGTACGGGCATATTGAAGCATCTGCACTGACTTTACAAAACATACAGTTACTTACTGAAAATAATACTTTCACGATAACCACAGGTCACCAGCTTAACCTGTTTACCGGGCCACTGTATTTTTTATATAAAATAGTTTCTGCCATAAACCTGTGCAAAGAGCTTAAGCAGGCTTATCCTCAATATAACTTTGTGCCGGTATACTGGATGGCGACTGAAGACCATGATTTTGAAGAGATAAACTACTTTAACTTTCGCGATAAAAAAATAAAGTGGAACCGCGAAAGCGCAGGGCCGGTGGGCAGGCTAAGCACACAGGGGCTTGATGCCGTGCTTAAGGCTTTTGCCAGCGAACTGGGCCCCGGTACTAACGCGGCTTATTTAAAGCAGCTTTTTGAAGAGGCATATATAAGCCACACCAACCTTGCCGATGCCACACGCTACCTTGCGAATGAGCTTTTCGGACAGCAGGGGCTTGTTATTATAGATGCCGACAGCGCCGCACTGAAAAAGCTGTATATACCGCAAATAAAAACAGAACTGCTTGAGCAGCTAAGCCACAGTAAAGTCGCCGAAACGGCGGCACTGCTTAACGATTATAACATTCAGGTAAACCCGCGGGAGATAAACCTGTTTTACATACAGGACAACCTGCGCGAGCGTATTATTTTGCAGGACGGGGTGTATTACATTAACAATATCGATATTACTTTTACCGAAGCGGAGATACTGGCAGAACTGGAAAACCACCCCGAAAGGTTTAGCCCTAACGTTATTATGCGCCCGCTATACCAGGAGGTTATATTGCCCAACCTGTGCTACATTGGCGGCGGTGGTGAAATTGCCTACTGGCTGGAACTTAAATCGTTCTTTAATGCTTCTGGCATTACTTTCCCTATGCTGCTGGTGCGCAACTCGGTACTGCTGGCGACCGAAAAACAGGCTGCTAAGCTGGACAAGCTGAACCTGACATGGGGAGATGTTTTTATGAAACAGCAGGAACTGATGAATAAAAAAGTAAAGGAATACTCTGAATTTGAACTTGACTTTACCGAACAAAAAGAATTCCTTAACCAACAATTTGAAAAACTTACCGCTATTGCTGCCAAAACAGATAAATCATTTACAGGCGCTGTAGAGGCGCAAAAGGCAAAACAGATAAAAGGCCTTGCCAATCTTGAAAAACGCCTGCTAAAAGCAGAAAAAAAGCACCACGCGGAGGAACTGGCACGGATAGCCGCGCTGCAAAATGAATTGTTCCCCGGGCAGGGGCTGCAGGAACGCAAAGCCAACTTCAGTGAGTTTTACCTGGAGTTTGACGGCAGGCTTACCGAAGCGCTGCTGCAAAGGCTAAAACCCCTTGAGCAGGATTTTAC
>NZ_JAMWYY010000094.1 GCF_024305175.1 Flavobacterium sp. | reverse complement strand
TATTTTGCAATAACATTTAGTAAATTTTTGAATTGAATGATAAATATAGGAAATATTAACAATAATTAACATTTCAAATATGAAATAAATTGTTTGCCGATATATTCATTAGTATTGCACCAAACCCTGTAATCCGTTATCTTTGCCGTCTATAAAACTTTAATAATGATAAATATTACATTACCTGACGGTTCAGTTAAAAAATTTGATGCAGGCGTTACTCCAATGGATGTAGCCATGAGCATCAGCGAGGGATTGGCACGCAACGTTATATCGGCGTCTTTCAATGGTACAACTATTGAAACCAAAACCCCACTGACGACGGACGGTTCTTTAATATTATACACCTGGAATGATAAAGAGGGTAAGAAAGCCTTCTGGCACTCATCTAGCCACGTTTTGGCGCAGGCGCTACAAGAGCTTTACCCGGGCGTAAAACTTACTATTGGCCCCGCTATAGAAAATGGTTTTTACTACGACGTTGATTTTGGCGACCAGCCCATTACCGACAAAGATTTTAAAGCCATTGAAGACCGTGCGCTTGCCATAGCCAGGGATAAGCATGAGTTTAATATGCGTTCGGCTACCAAAGCCGAGGCGCTCGATTTTTATAAAAAAGAGAACAACCCCTACAAGGTAGAGCTTATAGAAAACCTTGAAGACGGTACCATCACGTTTTGCGACCACAGCACCTTTACCGACCTTTGCCGCGGCGGGCACATACCCAACACCGGCATTATAAAAGCATTCAAGATTATGAGCGTGGCGGGTGCCTACTGGCGCGGTGATGAAAAGAACAAGCAGCTAACCCGTGTGTATGGCGTTTCGTTCCCCAAGCAAAAAGACCTTACAGAGTACCTGGAACTGCTGGAAGAGGCCAAACGCCGCGACCACCGCAAACTGGGCAAGGAGCTGGAGCTGTTTACCTTCTCGCAAAAAGTAGGTCAGGGATTGCCGCTGTGGCTGCCAAAAGGTGCCGCACTACGCGACCGTTTGGAACAGTTTTTGAAGAAAGCACAAAAGAAGGCCGGATATGAGCAGGTAGTAACACCGCACATAGGCCAGAAAGAACTATATGTAACATCGGGCCACTATGCTAAGTATGGCGCCGACAGCTTTCAGCCGATACACACGCCAAACGAAGGCGAAGAGTTTTTGCTAAAGCCGATGAACTGTCCGCACCACTGCGAAATATACAACAGCAAACCGTGGTCGTACAAAGACCTGCCTAAGCGTTATGCTGAGTTTGGTACCGTTTACCGTTATGAGCAAAGTGGCGAACTGCACGGTTTAACCCGCGTGCGCGGCTTTACTCAGGATGATGCACACATATTTTGTACGCCCGACCAGCTTGATGAGGAATTCAAGAAAGTAATCGACCTGGTACTGTATGTATTCAGCTCGCTTGGCTTTGAGAACTTCAGCGCACAGATATCGCTTCGCGACCAGGAAAACCGCGATAAGTACATTGGCAGCGACGAAAATTGGGAAAAAGCAGAGCAGGCTATTATTAACGCAGCTAAAGACAAAGGGCTAAACACCGTTGTAGAGTATGGCGAGGCAGCTTTCTATGGCCCTAAGCTCGACTTTATGGTTAAGGATGCACTGGGCCGCCAGTGGCAGCTTGGTACTATTCAGGTGGATTATAACCTGCCGGAGCGTTTTGACCTGACTTACAAGGGTTCTGACAACGAGCTGCACCGCCCGGTAATGATTCACCGTGCGCCGTTTGGCTCAATGGAGCGATTTATAGCGATTTTGCTTGAAAATACAGCAGGAAACTTCCCGCTTTGGCTGATGCCGGAGCAGGCTATCATACTGTCTCTTAGTGAGAAATATGAAAATTATGCTAAAAAAGTTTTAGAATTGCTGGAAAATCACGAAATTCGCGCCCTGATTGACAACAGAAACGAGACCATCGGTAAGAAAATCCGGGAGGCTGAGACTAAAAAGTTCCCATTCATGCTGATTGTTGGCGAGGAAGAAGAAAGGAACGGAACGGTATCAGTGCGCCGCCACGGTGAAGCCGGAAAGGGTAACGAATCTATGACAATAGAACAATTCGCCTCACTTGTTGAGGAGGAAGTAAATAAAACACTAAAAACATTTTAAGTTTAATTTAAATTTTAAGAGCCATAGCAATAAGAAACAACAGGGGCATACAGCCCAGACAGGAAAAAAAAGACGCACACAGGACAAATAATGCCATAAGGATACCTGAGGTAAGGCTTGTGGGGGATAATGTAGAACCGGGAGTTTATAAAACATCGGTTGCCCTGCAAATGGCCGAACAACAGGAACTTGACCTTGTGGAGATATCTCCTAAAGCGGAACCGCCTGTATGCAAAATAATGGATTATAAAAAATTCCTTTATGAGCAAAAGAAGCGTGATAAAATGCTTAAGGCAAAATCTACGCAAATTACGGTAAAGGAAATTCGCTTCGGCCCGCAAACCGATGAACACGATTATGAGTTCAAGAAAAAGAATGCGGAAAAGTTCCTGAAAGAAGGTTCTAAGTTAAAAGCGTTTGTGTTCTTTAAAGGGCGTTCTATCATCTATAAAGAGCAGGGGCAGATATTGCTGCTAAGGCTTGCACAGGATCTTGAGGAATATGGCAAGGTAGAATCTATGCCTGTTCTTGAAGGTAAGAGGATGATTATGTTTATCGCTCCGAAGAAGAAGAAATAAATTATTGCAGAAAGGCTAAAGTCATAAAGACCAAAGTTAAAAGTCGGGAGTTGTAAAGTCAGGAAGAGTAAATTCTTTAAGACTTTAAAACTTTCGGCTTTAAGACTAAAAATAAGTAAGTAAGAATATAATAAATACAGGAAGAAAATGCCTAAAATGAAAACTAAATCCAGCGCCAAGAAACGCTTTAAAGTTACCGGTTCTGGAAAAATTAAAAGGAAGCACGCTTTTAAGAGTCACATCCTGACAAAAAAGTCTAAGAAGCGCAAGCTTGCCTTAACGCACGCTACATTGGTTCATCCTGCGGATGAGAAGAGCGTAAAAGAGCAACTACGTTTAGTTTAATAAACAGTTCTCTTTCGGTTAAAATAAATTAATAACCCTGGAGTATGGCTTTTAAGTCCCGCTAAATTGGGCGCCTGCTACAAAAACAAAGAAAATTATGCCAAGATCAGTAAATTCAGTAGCTTCAAGAGCTCGCAGAAAAAAAGTCCTTAAGCAGGCCAAAGGTTTCTTCGGCCGTCGTAAAAACGTTTGGACAGTAGCCAAAAACGCAGTAGAGAAAGCAATGGCTTACTCTTACCGCGACAGAAAACAAAAGAAAAGAAACTTCCGCGCACTTTGGATTATGCGTATTAACGCAGGTGCAAGGCTACACGGAATGAGCTATTCTCAGTTTATGGGTAAAGTAAAGGCAGCAGGTATAGAACTTAACCGTAAAGTACTTGCAGACCTTGCCATGAACCACCCTGAAGCGTTTGCTGCAATAGTAAACCAGGTTAAATAAGAACGTTTTATCAACAATATTATTCTTACTTATAAATAAGCCCGCTCCTAAAAGAGCGGGTTTTTTATTTATCTTAGGCGTAATAATTATAAATCTGACTAATATGAAAACAGACCGCTACACCAAAATTATACTTACCGTTATTGCAGCCTGCCTTGTAATAAATATAATGGAGAAAATAGATATTATGCCGAAGGCTTATGCTAGCGGCGATAGCACACCTACACCTGTAGGGGCAAATTATGCGGTAGTACCCTTAAATGAAGATGGCAGCATACGTGTTTCGCTTACAAATACTGCCCCTATGGATGTAAATATTGTTGGCATCCGCACCAGTGAAGACCTTGATGTGAATGTAAACCTGCAAAAAATAGGCGGTTATTCTACTTATGGCGAAATACCGGTAAAAGTTAAGCAGTAACTATTAAAACATATCTAATTCTTTACCATCATACCCTGCATATACCATGCTGGGGTGCGAATCGTCATGGTACATATTACCTTCATGGTCTATGGCTATGGCGCCGCAAAAGCCATCATAAGGTTTCATCTCGTCAAATGTTTTAGAAAAGGCTTCCTTTAATGGCATACCATCTGTAACTCGGGTAACTATTTTTGTTGCAGTTGCATTGCTAACAATGTCTTCTCCTACTCCTGTACAGCTTACCGCACAATAAGCATTTGCATAATTGCCGGCTACGGTAGCTGAATCTGATATACGCCCCACCATCTCAAAGCCTTTGCCTCCTGTAGAGGTCGCAACTGCCAGGTTGCCTTTATTATCGAGTGCAACACAGCCCACAGTACCAAGCCCGTTGCTTTTCAGTTTTTCTTTATATTCTTTTCGGCGTTGTTTTATCTCGGTAGAAAATGGCTCATATCCATTCTTCCTTGCAAACGCAGTCGCCCCCTCCCCTCCTAATATCCTGTCTTCATAAGGCAAAAGAAGCTCTGCAACCTTAACCGGGTTTTTTACTTCTTCTATGTTAATAACACCGCTCATTTTCATAGTAGCGCCATCCATAATAGCAGCACTCATGCGTATTTTGCCATCACTTTGAATTTGTGAACCAATACCTGCATTAAACAGCGGATCATCTTCTAATAGGGAAACAGCATATACAACCGTTTCCTGTGCCGTGTGGTTTTTAAGATAAGCGTAAGCCTGCTTAACAATATGCTCCATCGCATCCTGTTTTGCTTTTTTTGTATCAGCATCGGTATGCGATTCGCTGAAAAAACCGCCATGTATAATTATTTTCATACTATTCAAAATCTTCACTTTTTACCTTAGCAACATCATCATCGGCTTCAGCAGGGGCGGTAAGCGGAATGTGATACTGGGAGTTATGTATATCCATAGTGTGCGATTGCAGGTCGTATGTATCATACATACTCATGACATGTACCACAAGGTTATTAATGCTTATAGGCCTGCCCATTTCAACCTGTGTCAGGTTGGTATCCATAATATTACGCCCATCTACTAAAATTACAAGCCCCGAACCTATTGCTTCCATCTTGCAGTCGCTGGTAATTAAAAGTCCGGTATCTTCTCCCAGCCCTATGCCCAGCACCCGGGGGTTGCCCACTACCGCCTGAAAAAGCCTGCCAATACGCCCGCGTTGCACAAAGTGTGTATCAATAATTACGCTTTGTATAAGGCCGAGCCCACTGGTAATTTTTACTTCTCCCTTTAAAAGTGCTTCGTGGCTGCTGCCCTGGTATATCATGTTGTTGGATGCCGCTGCTGCCCCTGCCGAGGTGCCGGCATATATAAAATCTTCATGACGAAATTTATCTAAAATAATATCATGCAGTTTGGTGCCACCAAGTATAGAGGTAAGGCGTAGCTGGTCGCCACCGGTAAACATAACAACATCTGCTTTCCTTATCCTGTCAAGTACTTCAGGGTCGCGTGTCTGCTCCCTTTTTTCTATATGCAGCAGCCCAACATTTGTAGCACGCAGGTACTCAAATGCCTTAACATACTGCGGCCCAACCTCTCGCGGAATTACAGAAGCTGTTGTTATTACCTCAATACGCGACTCTTCATGATGTGCCGATTCATTTATTATCCTTCTTAAAATACCGGTTTCAAAAAAGTTAAGATTATTAGGGACACCTTTGGCAAGGGTAGCTTCATCTGTAAAATTTCCCTTGTCAACTGCTCCTCCAATAATTATTAATTTTCCTTTTGCGTTCATTTATTTTTTATTACTCATGGTTGCTATAACTGCAATTTACGATATATTTATGTAAATGGCTTTACTATTCTGCCCTGTTATTACTGTGGTCTATATTCAGCTTAAAGCGGTCAAGGTGGTAAATATCATACTTACTCATAACGTGCAATGTTACATTCTCTATAGATATAGACTGCCCGTCAACAATATCATTAAAGTTACTGTCTAATATACTACGCCCGTCAACAATAATGCTCATTCCAGGGCCAATGGCTTCCATTTTAGTCCCGTTAGTTACCATTAATGCGGCATTTTCTTCAAGGCCAATGCCAATAATTCGCGGATTCGCTACCACTGCCTGCAACAGGCGGCCTATCCTGCCACGGGTAATAAAATGGGTATCTACAACTACATCATTAATCATACCCAGCCCGCTTGTTAAGCGTACCTTGCCTTTATAGAGTGCAAGGTCGCTACTACCTTTAAAAACCATATTGTTAGAGGCCGCTGCAGCACCCGCCGAACTGCCGGCATATATAAAATCTTCGTTCAGGTACTTTTCCTGCAAAAGGTTTAAAAAAGGTGTGCCGCCCAATATTGATGTAAGCCTTAACTGGTCTCCGCCGGTTACCATAACCACATCTGCCTTTTGCAGCCTTTCTATATTTTTTGCATCGCCTGCCTGCTCCCTGCTTTCAATTATAAGTACACCTGTATTATTTGCATTAAGCCTGTGGAATGCTTCTGTATAATCTTTACCTATTTGTTCTGGCTGTGTGGATGCCGTTGTAACTATTTCAATTCGCGACCTGTTTTTCTTAGCCGATTCTTTCACAATACGGTGCAATATGCCTTTTTCATAATACTCATCTACAGCTGTATCAGTATCGCCGGCGTTTTTAGGAATATCCTGCGGCCTGCCTTTATCCTCCGCACCGCCTATTATTATAAGCTTACCCTTTATAGCCATAGTTAAGAATTTTAATTAGCCTATCCTCTTTTTATTTGCAACGATAAATTTAAAATATATGCATTTTCGCTAAAGCAAATAAGATGATAAAGTTTTGCTAATGTTTATTGAATTAGCATATTTCATCTTTTATTTTGTGACATAAACAACAGTTAAAGCATTCTTTTAAAAAATTCTTAAAAATATTACAAAAAATACGTTACAATCTATC
>NZ_JAMWYY010000093.1 GCF_024305175.1 Flavobacterium sp. | reverse complement strand
TTCGTTTTTAATAATATTCTAATACAATTATTGTTTTGCCTCTTTTTGTGCATCCTGAATCATTTGCTCATTTGCAGTAATGGCAAACTCTACGCGCCTGTTCTGGCTCCTGCCTTCGGCTGTTTCATTTGTGGCAACAGGATCTGCGATACCTTTACCAATAGTGCTGAACCTAGAAGCGCTTATACCTTTGCTGCTCAGGTAATCTTTTACAGATTGTGCCCTTTGCTCACTAAGCCTCAGGTTATAGTCTTCCGGGCCTGTGCTGTCAGTATAACCAAATATCATAATATTAGTGTCCGGATATTCTTTAAAAACGTTTACAAGCTTATCTAGGTTTGCCTTGGCTGTAGGAGTAAGTGATGATTTGTTGGTATCAAACCTTACAGAGTTTTCACCAAGTGTAAGCTTAATACCCTCGCCTACCCTTTCAACTTCGGCTCCCGGTAATGCCTGGTCTATTTTCTGTGCCTGCTTGTCCATACGGTTACCTATAACACCACCCACGGTACCACCTACTACACCACCAATAATGGCTCCCAGTGCAGTATTGCCGCCCTTGCCAACGTTATTGCCGATTACGCCGCCTATAACTGCGCCGGAGGCTGCCCCTATACCTACACCCCTTTGTGTATTATTTGTGTTTTTTACTGCTTCACATGAACTGATACCAATACTTACTATAAAAGCAAGTGCCAGTAAATAAATTTTTGTTGTTTTCATACCTATTCAATTATTATTTTTTGTTTTACTGATTTACATTCTCTGGAACTGGTAAACAACCTCCACGTTGTTGCCACCTACATTTACATTATCCACAAGCTGGAAAGAGCTCTCACTCTGGTTCCTCATCTTTAAAAAATAACCCTGCGCCACACGCCTTGCTTTTTCTCCTTCGGTAATTTTAAGTGTAAAGTCGCCATCTTTGGTTACTGTCCACACAATAGGGCTGCTGAAAGAAGGGCATCCGGCCTTGTTAATGTTCATAGTACCTGTGTTGTTATTGGATACAAAATTCCAAGAGCTGCCTTCAAGGCATTTAGAGTCGGCAATATCAAAAGAATTTACCTTAATGTACTCTGACCCCGGATAGCTAACCTGGGTTATTGTCCAGTTGCCTTTAATGCCCACCTGAGATTTGTGGTCTATAGAACCGCACGATGCCAATACGGCTACAAATAAAGAAAGGATAAGAAATTTTTTCATAGGTTATTCAAGGTTTAATGTTATAAATGCATGCAAAATCAGGAATAAAGTTACTAACATAGTTACCTATTATACAACAGGTAGCATCATTTTTTAACAGGAAATATTTTAATGTTGCCATTGCTGATTATCAGTAATTAACGCTAAAATATTTTGTTTAAAGGTATTTATCATCCCCACGCGCAGGCATTACAGCAGTACTAATCTTTTCTTAAAAATCTTTTTCTTTAACAATTATGAGATACGTTGAGTGATTTTATATGATAAAATGTCAATTTGTCATTTATTTAAAGATGGTATTTTATTTGAAAGCAATCATACAGAACAATAAATTACTTATAGCATGGCAACAGGAAAAATTAATGTTTCTGTAGAAAACATATTCCCATTAATTAAAAAATTTTTATACAGCGATCACGAAATATTTTTGCGTGAACTGGTATCTAATGCTACCGATGCAACGCTAAAGCTGAAACACTTAACCAGCATAGGCGAAGCAAAAGTAGAATACGGTAACCCTGTTATTGAAGTTAAGGTGGATAAGGAGAATAAAAAAATCCATATCATAGATAAGGGTATAGGTATGACAGGGGAAGAAGTTGAAAAGTATATTAATGAAGTTGCTTTTTCGGGCGCTGAGGAGTTTTTGGAAAAATATAAAGACTCTGCCAAAGATTCAGGTATTATAGGCCATTTCGGGCTTGGCTTTTATTCAGCCTTCATGGTGGCCGAAAAGGTAGAGATAATCACTAAATCCTATAAAGATGAGCCTGCTGTGCATTGGGTATGCGACGGCAGCCCTGAATTTACTCTTGAAGCGGCAGACAAGCAGGAACGCGGTACCGAAATTATACTGCACATTGCAGAAGACAGCACCGAGTTTCTTGAAAAGCACCGCATTAGCGAACTGCTTAAAAAGTATAACAAGTTTATGCCCGTGCCAATTAAGTTTGGCACGAAAACAGAAACTTTGCCGAAACCGGAAGATGCAGGAGAAGATTATAAGCCTGAAACAATAGAAGTTGACAACATAATAAACAACCCTAACCCTGCATGGACAAAGCAGCCAACAGATCTTAATGATGAAGACTATAAAGCTTTTTATCACGAACTGTACCCCATGCAGTTTGACGAGCCGCTTTTCAACATACACCTTAATGTAGATTATCCGTTTAACCTTACAGGTATATTGTATTTCCCTAAACTATCTGCTGACCTACAAGTGCAGAAAGATAAAATTCAATTATACCAGAACCAGGTTTTTGTTACTGATAATGTAGAAGGTATAGTACCGGAATTCCTTACTATGCTGCGCGGTGTGATAGACAGCCCGGATATCCCGCTAAATGTATCACGCTCTTACCTGCAGGCCGACGGTAATGTAAAAAAGATAAGCAATTATATTACCCGAAAAGTAGCCGATAAGCTAAAATCATTATTCAGTGAAAACCGTGAGGATTTTGAGAAGAAATGGAATGATATTAAAATTGTGCTGGAGTATGGTATGCTTAGTGAGCCTAAATTTTATGAAAAAGCAGGCGCATTCTCACTTTACCCCACTGTAAAAGATAAATACTATACACTTGATGAACTTAAGGAAAACCTTAAGGATAACCAAACCGATAAAGACGGCAAGCTTGTACTGCTTTATGCAAGTGATAAAGATGCACAGCACAGCTACATAGCTGAGGCAGAAGAAAAAGGTTATGAGGTACTGCTTTTAGATTCGCCCATTGTTTCGCACCTGATACAAAAGCTGGAAGCAGATAACGAGAACCTGACATTTACCCGTGTAGATTCTGACCATATTGATAACCTTATAAAGAAAGAAGATGCGCAGATATCCAAACTTTCTGATGAGGAGAAGGACAAACTTAAAGGCGTTTTAGAGGAAATAGTTCCTAAAGCAACTTATACTGTTCAGCTTGAAGCAATGGACAGCCATGCAGCGCCTTTCCGTATTACCCAGCCGGAGTTTATGCGCCGTATGAAAGATATGAGCAAAACCGGTGGCGGGGGTATGTTTGGTATGGGTAATTTCCCTGAAATGTATAACCTGATTGTAAACACCAATCATGAGCTTACAGGAACGATACTGAACAGTGAAGACAAGACACAACAGGAAGCATTGGTTAAACAGGCATTAGACCTTGCCAAACTTAGCCAGAACCTGCTTAAAGGCGAAGAGCTTACTGCATTTGTAAAGCGCAGCTTTGAGCTTATTAAATAGGTATTTAGACAAAAGATATGAGACAATAGACCTGCAGTGCGAGCTGCAGGTTTTTTTATATATATTTGAAAAACTGAAAAATTACATCATGCCTGATACACTACGCTTGCTAATTACATTACTGCTTATCACTTCAGGTTGTTACGCACAAAAGTTAAAGACATATGTACACCCGACAGATGGCTTTGAAATAGGTGTACCTAAAAAATGGGTAATTGAAACTCCCAAAGGTGATGGAATGGTTATGCTTGTAACCGGGCCGCGCTATAATAAGCATTTTGTAAAGGATGGAATAATAATGGTCGAGTCTCGGGAGGCAGGTTATTTCAGCCTCGAAGAATTATATAAAAATGATTTAGATACATTTCGTAACGCAGGTTATGACATTCAGGAAGTTGATGATATTGTTATAAATGGGCACCTTTTTAAATATTATTACCATACAAATCAGGCAGGTGCACTTGTAAACAAAAGCATTATATTTTTTACTATAAAAAACAAAAAGCTTTACAGGTTTACGATGGGTGCGGTTGAACAAAACTTTGGAGAGTTGGAACCTCTTTTCAGGAAAGTTGCTGAAACAATAAAGCTATACGATTAATAATTAATATACGTACTAAAGCATTTTATACTACTCTACAGGTGCAGCAGCCTCTGCTTTACGCTCTTTAACGTAATCCGTAAGCATTTTTCCGTAATACGATTTAGAAACTTCGGGTGTCATTTTCTTTTGTATTGTGTCAAGGTAAATAACATTGGCATCATATATTTCAGAAAGCGCCAGGTAAGGTCCTACTTCATGGTTGGCATTGGTTAACGCAAAGTTGGCTGTAAAAAGGTACCTGCGCTTGGTAAGCTTTTCCATCGCTTCAGCTATACTGTCTAAACGCGCTGCATCATTACTTTTAGCAGCCTCCATGTTTTTTGTGATAAGTTCCAGGTTAGTGCCTGTAAAGCGGCTCTTCATCTTCAGGAAATCCTCATAAATTTTATGATTTTCAGAGCCTGTAACCTTAGCCTTTGCAAAGAATTCATCGTTGGTAGTCTCGATAGTCATTTCACCGGGTTCGGCAAAAAACGGCAGGTTGTTATCTACAGAGTTGGTTTGTCCCCTGTCTAAAAACAGGTAAAGCATTTCGGGCGATTCCAGCTTAAGATGGCTTTCAAATTCAGAATTCCCGTTAATTATAATGCTGTCCATCACAATCAACGCAGTATCCCTTAGCTGCTGAATGTAAAGCTTACCCTGCTTTAATCCTTTTATATTTCCTTTAATGTACAGATTGGTATCGCCATGATCGGCTTCATTACAGGCAACAAATACTAAAAGCGCAGCAAAGGCAATAATATATTTTTTCATAAAAGGTCACACAAAATTAAATCCGTGCAAAGTAAAGAAAATTATATTGCATTGGGCAGGGCTGTATAAAAAAAGCTGCCATACGGCAGCTTCATTTAATCTTTTAATATGCGCTTGGCTATTTTTATATTACTGCGATTGATAAAATCTACAATATAAACACTAAGGTCGAAACGCGCACCTTCCCCACTGAGCTGCGTTGCAAGCGGCGCCTCTTTCTTTTTAGATTGCAGGGTATCATTCTTAGTATTTCCGTTTCCTTCTTCATGTATCGGTATAAAAGCCAGCGAAGCAGCTTTTACAGGAGCTTTTTCTCTCTCTTTGGTGCCGGCCATTACAATTGTACTAAAGGCCAGCATAAACAATACTAAAACTTTTTTCATAACTCGTAAGGTTTTGGTTGTTGTACAGTATAAGGCCCGTACTTTATACAGCCTTATCATTTATTATCCTTTAAGCCATGCCTGCCTTAAAGCCGACTTAGCCTCATTTGTTGCTTTATATCCTTCAACTTCCTCTACAGGTAGTTTTACATTGCCCTTAATTTCCTGCTCTTTACCATCACGCTTAATGGTAAGGGTAATAGGCTCGCCTTCTTCCCAGGCCATACTTGCCATGATAAGGTCGTAAATATTTTCAACCGTATAAGCAGTACCGTTTACAGACAGTATCGCATCGCCGCCTTTAAGCCCCAAATTAGTCATAAAAGCATTATCCTCAATATTTGGCAAGATAATAATATTTCCGTTAGCATCAACAGTTACATACGGAATCTGCTGATTTTTAAGGAATGGGTTGCCAGGTTTCTGGATTACAGCCTGTGTAACCCCCATCTTTGCGAAGTAATTTTCATACGGTATCGGAGTATCTCCTGCTACATACGTTTTAAGGAACTCCCCTATTTGTGGATATGTTAGCGCTGTAATCCTTGCAAAAAGCTCATCATCATTAAATGGTTTTTCGCTTCCGTATTCTTTGCTCAAATCCTGCATAAGGTTTAATATGCCACGCTGTCCGTTACTGGCTTCACGCATTTGTATATCAATACACATAGCTATAAGCGCTCCTTTCAGGTAAACATTATAGTAAGAATCTTTATAAGGCTGCTCTAAGATATTTTTACTCATCTTGGTAAAATTCATAGTATCGTCAAACTGCCTCGACTGGTTTATCTTGTCTGATATTCTTGTGAAAAATTCTTCTTCAGATATTAACCCCTGGTTTACCTGGAAAAGGTTTGCAAAATATTCGGTAACACCTTCATACATCCAAAGGTGTTCTGACATTTTCGGGGTATTGTAATTAAAGAAATGTATTTCTTTAGAGTGTACACTTAACGGCGTTACAATATGGAAAAATTCATGTGAAACCACATCTTTAAGTGTAGAAAGCAACTGTTCCATCGGCATGGCCTCAGGCATAACAACAGTGGTAGAAGTAGTATGCTCCAGCGCACCGAAACCTTTGGCATCATTACCCATAACATCTGACAGGTAAAGCAGTATTGCATATTTTTTTGTACTGTTAAATAGGCCTAAAAATCTTTTTTGTGCACGCATCATAACTTCCATCTCGGGAGTTATAGCTTTAGCGGTTACTGCTCCTGTAGGAGAATATACACTTATAATAATATCCATTCCATCTACAGTAAATGTAGTATAGTCGGGCTTAGAGTACATTATCGGGTGATCAACCAGCTCAGGATAACGTGATACTGTAAATACATCTTTTTCAGAACTTTCATCAGTATCTGTCATAGAGGTTGCTCCCCATAATGTAGCAGGGTGTACAACCGTTAATTCATAAGGTAGTTCGCCTTTGCCATCAAAATATCCCACAAAACCATGTGTGTTAAGTACAAAGTTTTCGTTAGCGGCTATATTGGTTCCCGATGGCGAAAAAATTTCATGCTTGCCTGTACCTTCTGTATCATAAGTATCATTTACAAGGTACGACACTTTTACAAGCTTATCTGCATTTTCAATTTTCCACGAGTTTTCATCTGCTTTGGTAACGCTCAGTTCCTTACCTTTTTTATCAAACGCCTTGAAGCCCTCAACAAAAGAACCGTAGTTATCTACCGAATAAGTTCCCGGTACAATTTTAGGGATAAAATATGTAATTGTCTTTTCTTTTATCTTAGGTGCGGTTACAGTTACGGTAACCTTATCATCGGTTACATTTTTAAGATCTACATTAACCTTAATGTTATCCTGTGCCATTGCCTGTCCGGCAACAGTAAGCGCTATAGCGAGCGAATAAATAAAATGCTTCATTTTACAGTTTTTAATGCCTATATGTAGAATGAAATCCTGTTTTGTTACAGTATAGTAAACTTTTTCAAAAAAATAATTGAAGAAGTTATTAAA
>NZ_JAMWYY010000092.1 GCF_024305175.1 Flavobacterium sp. | reverse complement strand
CAGTTATATATTTGCTCGTTTTTAAAAAAAGGAATAATTAATTTTTAGTACTAATGCAGAATAAGGGACTCATTAAATTTTTCGCAATAATATTTGCGATAGCATGTATCTACCAGCTTTCTTTTACGTTCGTTGCAGGCAACATTGAGGACGACGCGAAAGAATATGCCAACGGCGATACTAAAAAGGAGGTAGAATACCTGAACATGATGAAGGATTCGACAGTTTACCTCGGCTTTACTTATGATGAAGTAAGGGACAAGCAAATAAACAAAGGCCTTGACCTTGAAGGCGGTATTAACGTAACGCTTGAAATATCAGTAAAAGATATTATTAAAGGGCTTGCTAATAACTCTGATAATCCTGTACTTAACAGGGCGCTTGACAGGGCTACTACCGAAAAGCAGGGTAATCAGGATTACCTTGAAGCTTTTTTTATTGCTTTTGAAAATGAGTCCAAAGGCAATGTAAAGCTTGCTTCTCCGGAGTTGTTTACCAACAGGATAATGGGTGATGATGTTAACATCAACATGACCAACGAAGAGGTTAAAGCCGTTATAAAAAGAAAAGTTAGTGAATCTATAGACAGCGCTTTCCGCGTACTTTCTGAGCGTATAGATAAATTTGGCGTTGTTCAGCCAAACATCCAGAAGCTTGGCGAATCAGGAAGGATTCTTGTAGAGCTACCGGGGGCAAAGGATATAGACCGTGTACAGAAACTTTTACAAAGTACAGCACAACTTGAGTTTTGGGAGACTTATAAAATAACTGACCTTCAGAACTTCCTGCTTGCTGCAAACGAGACTTTAAAAACTACTGAAAAAGCTGCAGAAGTAAATACTAAAGAAGAAGCTCCGGTTTCTGCCATAGATACACTTTTAACAGATAAAGCCAATGATTCTGCTGCGGCAGTAAAAGGTAACAATCCTCTTTTTGAAAAACTTATTCCCGGCCAAGGAGGCCCTGTTATTGGTTATGCAACAGCAGCCGATACTGCAAAGGTTAACTCATGGTTAAACAGGAACGATATCCGTTCTTTACTACAGGGAGACCAGCGTTATGCTAAATTTGTATGGGGCAAGCAGGATGATAGGCTAGAAGGCAGGCTTGAGCTTTATGCGCTTAAAGGAAACCGCGAAAATACACCTCCACTAAGTGGTAACGTTATTACGAATGCTTCGGACGTATTTGACCAGATGGGCCGCCCATCGGTAGAAATGCAGATGAACGGTAAAGGAGCACGCGACTGGGAAGCCCTTACAGGCAAGGCATTTTCTGATCAGGGCAATATAGCTATTGTTCTTGACGATGTGGTGTATTCTGCACCGGGCGTTACAGATGGCGCTATTTCAGGCGGACGTTCTCAAATTACAGGTTCTTTTGATATAGAAGAAACGAAAGACTTAGCAAACATATTAAGGGCAGGTAAACTTCCTGCATCTGCAGATGTTGTACAGTCAGAGGTTGTAGGGCCGTCATTAGGCCAGGAAGCTATTGATTCAGGTATCACATCAGCACTTGTTGGTTTATTGCTTATCTCGCTTTGGATGATAATATACTACGGCAAAGCGGGCTGGTATGCCAACATTGCGCTTGTAGTTAACCTTTTATTCCTTTTCGGTTTCCTTGCCAGTATAGGTGCGGTACTTACGTTACCGGGTATTGCAGGTATAGTACTTACTATGGGTACTGCCGTAGATGCCAACATTATTATTTATGAACGTGCAAAAGAAGAACTACGATTTGGCAGGACAATAGATGAGGCTATTAAGATAGCATTTAGCTGGAAAGGTGCCATGTCGGCTATTACAGATGCTAACGTAACCACATTCCTTACAGGTTTGGTACTGCTTGTATTTGGTACAGGCCCTGTAAAAGGTTTTGCAACGACATTGCTTATAGGTATTATAACTTCATTGTTTACCGCAATATTCATAACAAGGATGCTGCTTGATATGGGTAAAAACACAAATCTTACTTTTGATACTACCCTTTCTAAAAACTGGTTCAGGAATTTTAACTTTAACTTTCTTGGCAAAAAGAAAATTGCTTATGCAATTTCAGGTATTCTTGTTGCAGGTAGCCTTATATCATTATTCACAAACGGACTTGACCAGGGTATCGACTTTGTGGGCGGACGCACTTTCCAGGTAAGATTTGATAAGCCTGTATCTACAGATGATGTAAGGAACGACCTTACAGCAGCTTTTGAAAGCGGTGTGGATGCAAAAGTATTTGGTGACGATAACCAGTTAAGGATAACAACCAAATATAAAGTTGATGAGTCGGGTGTTGAAGTAGATAAAGAGGTTAATACTATTATGTATGATAACCTTAAAAAATACTACTCAAACAATATTAGCTACGACGATTTTGTTAATACTTACGAAGGTAAGGAACTGGGTATAATGCAGGCTGTTAAAGTTGGCCCTACCATTGCAGATGATATTAAAACAAACTCATACTGGGCAGTTATCGGCTCCCTTGCAATAGTATTCTTATACCTGATGATAAGTTTCCGCAAATGGCAGTACAGCCTTGGTGCAGTAGCTGCAGTAGCGCACGACGTTATTATAGTATTGGGTATTTACTCTGCATTCTATACCATTGCACCTTTCCAGATGGAAATGAACCAGCACTTTATAGCTGCTATCCTTACAGTAATTGGTTACTCGCTTAACGATACCGTTATTGTGTTTGACAGGATACGTGAGTTTGTGGCAGGTAAAATGCCGGGTACCTATGCTGAAGTGGTTAATAAATCAATTAACACTACCATATCAAGGACAATAAATACATCGCTTACCGTGATATTCGTATTGCTTATCATGTTTATATTTGGTGGTGAGTCTATCCGCGGATTTATATTCGCGATGCTGATAGGTATATTTGTAGGTACATATTCATCATTGTTTATTGCTACACCAATAGTGGTAGATACAGTTTCTGATAAAGAAAAAGCCAAGATAGAGGAGCAGCATGCTGAGCCTGTTACAGAAGCTTAACAGTACATATACTAAAACATATAAAACCTGCCTGGATTTTCAGGCAGGTTTTTTGTTATATATTAACGCTATTATCTAATGTTTGCAGGCGGTAAAAGCAATTTTTAAACTATATTAGCGTTAATTTTTAAAACATAACCAAAAGAATTTTTTTCTATGCTGAACATTCAAGATGCCGATAGCCTGGCAGTTGCTAATGAAGCCCTGTTGGAAGGGCAGGAGCCTGTTGCAAAATCATTGTCTGTATGGGAATTGTTAACCAGTGGCGGGCTTGCAGGTAACATTATCATGATTATACTGGCATTGCTGCTGTTTGTTGCCATTTACCTGTACATAGAGCGTACTATGGCATTAAAGGAAGCCTCTAAGATAGATAAAGGGTTTATGAACCAGATTAGGGACCATATAACCCACAGGCGCTTTGACAGCGCCAAGCTGTTGTGCCAGCATACTAACACACCTGTATCGCGTCTTGTAGAAAAAGGCATTTCGCGTATAGGCAAACCCCTTGAAGATATTAACACGGCTATAGAAAATGCCGGTAAGCTTGAAATTTATAATTTGGAGAAGAATGTAAGTATACTGGCAACCATTTCGGGGGCAGGGCCTATGATTGGGTTCCTGGGTACCGTGGTTGGTATGATACTTGTATTCTTTGAAATAGAAAAAGGCGGAGGCCAGATACAGATAGACCTGTTAGCCGGTGGTATCTATACCGCCATGACTACTACAGTAGTGGGGCTTATAGTGGGTGTATTTGCCTATATTGGCTATAATCACCTTGTAGTTAAAACAGATAAGATTGTTAACCAGATGGAGGCTACAGCCGTAGAATTCCTCGACCTGCTAAATGACCCGGTATAATTATGAAATTCAGGAGCAGAAACAAGGTAACACCGGAGTTTAACATGTCGTCGATGACGGATATCGTATTCCTGTTGTTGATATTTTTCATGTTAACCTCTACCATGGTTACTACCAATGCGCTTGACCTAAACCTGCCAAAGGCAAAAGGCAAGACCGAGAATAACCAGAATGTATCGGTAAATATTACCAAAGAGCTGGAGTATTTTATAGACCAGGATCCTGTTGCCGAAGAAAACCTTGAAGCACAGCTTTCGGGTATAATGGCAGGAGCCGAAGATAAAGCCATCGTACTGCGGGTGGAGCAGGGGGTGCCGATAGAAAAAGCCGTTACGGTAATGGATATTGCCAACAGGAACCAATATAAGATAGTACTGGCCGTTAATCCTAAATAGACATGTTATGGGACAACGTGTTCAAAGAATATACAGAGAGCCTGAGGGGGACAAAGAAAAAAACAAAAAGGCATTTGCAATAACAGCAGCAATATTTGCAGTGCTGTTGCTGCTATGCTTTTTTTTAGGCTTAACCTATATGGATCCGCCACCGGAAAATGGCATTGCTATTAATTTTGGTACAAGTGATTTTGGCATGGGCGATGTGCAACCAACAGAGCCGATAGCTTCTGCACCGCAGCCTTCGCAGTCTTCTGCCGACCCAACACCTGTGCAGGACGAAGTGGTGACACAGGATGTAACCGATGCACCGGTGATAACTAATGAAAAGCCTAAAGAAAAACCGAAAGAGGATAAGCCTGTTAAACCAAAACCCGAACCGGCACCCACACCATCTAAAAGTACATCTGACGCGCTTAACAGCCTTATAAACGGGCCTAAGAGCGATGGCAAGGCAATCGGGGGACAGGGTAACGATAACCAGGCAGGAGACAAGGGAAGAGTTGACGGTACGCTTAATGGCAGTTACGGAAATGGCGGTGGAGGAACCGGTACAGGAAGCGGAAACTATCAGCTCGGAAACAGGAGTGCTTTAGCAAAGCCTCAGCCAAAATATACCTGTAACGAACAGGGTGTTGTAGTAGTTCAGATTTTTGTTGACAGAAATGGTAAAGTTATAGATGCTAATGCAGGTGTAAGAGGTACTACTAATTCTGTAAGCTGTCTTTTAGACCAGGCAAAACAGGCAGCGATGAGAACCACTTGGGAACCTGACCCGGATGCGCCGGATAAACAGGTTGGCAAGATAATCTACAACTTTAAACTTACCGAATAAGCATAAAAAAACCGCCTGATGGCGGTTTTTTGCTTTTATAAGGTTTCAGTTCTGTTCTTGGCGGTAAACATAAGGTAAAATCCGGCAAGTATAAAAGGGATACTGAGCCATTGCCCTGTAAGCAATATCGGGTTATCGCCTTCAAACCCTCCCTGGCTCTGCTTTACAAACTCTGCAAGGAAGCGCACTGTCCACAGCAATACTAAGAACACACCAAATATAAGTCCATGCTTTTTGCGTGCATCGGTTTTCCAATACATGTAGTATATAACCGCGAAAACTATAACGTAACCGGCTGCTTCATATAACTGTGCGGGGTGGCGGTAAGGTATAGCGGCCAGATAATCGGCAAACCTCGGGTCTTTCTCAATCAGCTCATAAGCCTGGTTATAATCCTTTACACCGGTAATTTTAGTTACATCATATTTGTTTAAATTGTCCTCACCGCGGATAAACCTAACAGCAGTAGGAACATTCTCCGGGCTGCTTACAGGCTCACCTAATATTTCAGAATTAAAAAAGTTGCCAAGCCTGACAAAGATACCACCACTGGTTACAGGTATCACTACCCTGTCTAACACCCATAGCAACGGCCTGTGAATAATCTTTCTGCTGTACCATATCATTGCCAGTATAATACCTATTGCAGCGCCATGGCTGGCAAGCCCTGCAAAACCGGTAAATTCAAATTCAGGCTTAAATTTAAAGGGCAGTAATATTTCTTCAGGATGCTGGCTAAAATAATCCCAGTCATAAAAAAACACGTGCCCAAGCCGTGCGCCAAGCAGTGTGGCTACAAGCGTATAGATAAAAAGCTTATCCAGCTTCTCTATCGATTCGCCTTCGCGTTCAAATATTTTTTTCATTATGAACCATCCGAGGCCAAAGGCTACCACGAACATAAGGCTGTAATAGCGTACCATTATAAAGCCAAGGTCGAGCCCTTCGCTGGGATTCCAGGTAAAGCTTAAAGCATGTGCCATAGTGCAGTTTTATTAGTTGGCGTAAAAATAACGAAATGCAGCCTACAAGCCTAACAAAAAATATTAATGTTTATGGCTGCATCCCTTTGGCGGCACAGGGTCGTAACCGCTGCCACCCCAGGGGTTACAGCTTGCAATGCGCTTAGTGCCCAGCCATAAGCCTTTAAACAGGCCGTGGGTTTTTAGTGCCTCTATCATGTATTGCGAGCAGGTAGGGGAGTAGCGGCATGCAGAAGGCAGGAAAGGCGATATGCCCCACTGGTAAAAGCGCACCAGCGCCACAAACGGCAATATGGCAAGCTTTCCTGCTTTCATACCGTTATGCTACAGAAAAGGTTGTACCCTCTTTTGTGTCTTTAAGCTCTATGCCAATGTCTTTAAGCCTGTCACGTATCTGGTCAGACAGCGCAAAATCTTTATTTGCCCTTGCTTCATTACGCATGCCTATAAGCATGTTAACCACACCTTCCAGCCTGTCGTTTGTAGTATTTGTTTCGGTTTCATTTTTAAGGCCGAGCACATCAAATATAAAACCGTTCATGGTCTTGGTAAGCAGGTCAAGATCGGCTGTGGTAATAGTTTCCTTACCGTCTTTCAGCAGGTTTATGTAACGTACCCCCTCAAAAAGCTGTGCTATAAGTATAGGGCTGTTAAAGTCATCATTCATGGCATCATAGCATTGCTGCCTCCAACCGTTAATATCAACAGATGATGTACCTGATGTTTTTATACCGGATAAGTTATCTATTGCTTCCATAAGCCTGTTGAACCCTTTTTCTGCGGCAAGGATAGCATCATTGCTGAAATCGAGTATGCTGCGATAGTGTGCCTGCAATATAAAGAAACGCGCTACCGATGGTGTAAATGATTTACTTAAAACGGAATTATTGCCCGAAAATATTTCTCTTGGCAGGATATTATTTCCGGTTGACTTCGACATTTTTTTACCGTTAAGCGTGAGCATGTTGGCATGCATCCAGTAGTTAACGGGTGTCTGCCCGGTGCAGGCTTCGTTTTGTGCAATTTCGCATTCGTGATGCGGAAACTTAAGGTCCATACCGCCACCGTGTATATCAAAATGATTACCCAGGTATTTAGTACTCATGCTGGTGCACTCTAAATGCCAACCCGGGAAACCGTCGCCCCATGGAGAAGGCCAGCGCATTATATGTTGTGGCTCTGCTTTTTTCCATAAGGCGAAATCCTGCGGATTCCTTTTTTCAGATTGTCCTGAAAGGTCGCGCGTATTGGCTATCATATCCTCAATATTGCGTCCGCTCAGCTTTCCGTAATTGTGTTTTTCATTAAACTTAACCACATCAAAATATACCGAACCTTCAGATACATAAGCATAACCGTTATCCAGTATACCCTTAATGGTTTCAATTTGCTCTATAATGTGCCCTGTTGCAGTAGGCTCTATGCTTGGTGGCAGTGTGTTAAAAAGTTCCATTATCTGGTGGAAATCTACACTGTACTGCTGTACAATTTCCATAGGCTCTACTTTTTCGAGCCTTGCTTTCTTAGCAATTTTATCTTCGCCTTCGTCGGCATCATCCTCAATATGTCCAACATCGGTAATATTACGCACATAACGCACCTTATATCCTAAATGTTTAAGATACCTGAAAACAAGATCGAAAGAAATAAAGGTGCGGCAGTTGCCTAAGTGTACGTTGCTGTATACCGTAGGGCCGCAAACATACATACCCACATTACCGGCATGTATAGGTTTAAAAAGTTCTTTCTCTCCGCTCAAGGAGTTATAAATCTTTAAGGTTTGTTCCTGGTATAAGTGCATTTTTAGCGTAATAATATTATGGTTTGCAATATATATTAAAACTGTGTATCGAGCTTAATATAATCTAAAAATTCCCTGCGCACATTTTCTTCTTTAAACCTTCCGCCAAATTCAGATGTAACAGTGCTGCTTTCAATATCGCGAATCCCGCGCGAATTAACGCACAGGTGCTTGGCATCAATCACACAGGCTACATCTTCTGTATTAAGTACTTTTTTAAGTTCTTCCACTATTTGTATGGTAAGCCTTTCCTGCACCTGTGGCCTTTTGGCATAAAAATCTACTATGCGGTTCATTTTAGAGAGTCCCACAACGGTACCGTTAGATATGTATGCCACGTGTGCACGCCCCACAATAGGGAGCAGGTGGTGCTCGCAGGTAGAATATATGGTGATATTTTTCTCTACCAGCATTTCTCCATATTTGTATTTATTCTCAAAAGTTGAAGAGCCGGGTTTACGCTCCGGGTTCAGCCCTCCGAAAATTTCTTTTACAAACATTTTAGCTACACGGTTGGGTGTGCCTTTAAGGCTGTCGTCAGTAAGGTCCATTCCTAATGTATAAAGTATTCTTTCTACATCTTTTTTTATAGACTCTATTTTTTCTTCGTCTGTCAGTTCAAAGGCATCAGGCCTTAGTGGTGTTTCGGCGCTTGTGGCTACGTGGTTTTCGCCTATTTCGTCTTTCTTATCTTCGTTAATTATCATTTATTATAGAATATCAGTTATTGGCTTTTACTAATTAGTGTGCAAAGATAATTATAAAAGTTGATTATGCTTTAAGTACTTAATTTGTAAATTATACGTTATTAAGTAATGTTAAGTATTGTGATAAAGCTATTTATATTGATATTTAAGCACATCTCTCACTTTTTTTAATTATAAATAAAATTTTCCTGAAAAGTCGGTAGGGA
>NZ_JAMWYY010000091.1 GCF_024305175.1 Flavobacterium sp. | reverse complement strand
ATATTTAAAACTGAATGTAATAGTCAAATTATAATTTGGATTATCTGTATTACTACTGTTAATTTTGCAAATCCTGACAATAAATAGGCATGTAATGAAAGAAAATGATTACCATGCTTTCCCGAAAATGAAAAGCCCGCCCTTTAAAGGCAGGCTTTTATTCTAAGTTGTAATTTATTTACAGGGCAGAAGATGCCTTTTTAATCCTCTTTACGGTTTCTTCTTTACCTATTATCTCCATTATATCGAACAGGTGAGGGCCTTTTAATTCGCCTACAAGGCACAAACGCAACGGAGGCATTACCTTACCCATACCCAACCCTTTTTCTTCAATCCAGGCCTTTGTAACGGCTTCTGTATTTGCAGAAGAGAAATCAAGCGTGTTATACAATACATCGCTTAACTCTTCCATAATAGCAGCCGTATCCGGCTTCCATTGTTTGGCTACCGCTTTTTCATCATATATTGCAGGGGCTTCAAAAAAGTAGTTGCTAAGGCTCCACAGTTCATACGCAAATGTGGCCCGGTCCTTTACCAGCCCTACAATTTTAGTTACATCTTCAATTGGTTTGTTAATACCTTTTTCCAAAAGTTCCTGGGCAAACTGTTTGGCCAGTGTTTCATTATCCTGCCTCTGGAAGTACTGGTGGTTAAACCACTTATTCTTCTCCGGGTCAAACTTAGCGCCGGCTTTGTGCACGCGCTCTACATCAAAAAGCTGTATCAGCTCATCAAGTGTAAAAAGTTCCTGGTCGTTACCCGGATTCCAGCCCAGTAATGCCAAAAAGTTTATTACTGCTTCAGGCAAGTAACCCTGTTCCCTGTAACCGGCAGATACTGTTCCAGTAGCCTGATCTTTCCACTCCAGCGGAAATACTGGGAAACCTAATTTGTCCCCGTCACGCTTGCTTAGCTTACCATTACCAACCGGCTTTAATATAAGCGGCAGGTGGGCGAATTCAGGCGTATCCCAGCCAAAAGCCCTGTACAGCAGCACGTGCAGCGGTAACGATGGCAGCCACTCTTCTCCACGGATAACGTGGGTGGTTTCCATTAAATGGTCATCTACTATATTGGCAAGGTGGTAGGTAGGCATACCATCGCTTTTAAACAATACTTTATCATCAAGCAGGCTGGTATCAAATTTAATATCGCCCCTAATCATGTCTTTAAGAAAAAGCGTTTCACCCACAGGAATCTTAAAGCGTATTACATATTCCTCACCATTCTCTATACGCTTTTGTGTTTCTTCAGGTGTTATGTGCAAAGAATTATCAAGGCTGCCTCGGTTGCTGTGGTTGTATATAAATGTTTTGCCATTGGCTTCCTCTTCCTTTCGCAGTGCATCAAGCGCATCGGCAGTATCAAAAGCATAATACGCCCAGCCGCTGTCTATAAGATCCCGGGCATATTTTTTATAAATATTTTTACGTTCGCTTTGGCGGTACGGGCCATACTTGCCTTCTTTACCAATACCTTCGTCAAAGGGTATCCCGCACCAGTTCAGTGCTTCTACAATATATTCCTCTGCACCGGGAACATATCGGTTTTGGTCGGTATCTTCAATCCTAAGGTAAAAAACACCATTGTGTTTCTTGGCAAATAAGTAATTAAACAGGGCAGTGCGAACACCCCCTATGTGCAGCGGCCCGGTAGGGCTTGGTGCAAAACGCACCCGTACTTGTTTTTGCATTGTTAATAAGTTTTGCCTGCAAAGATACAATTCTCATTTATTCTGCTGTAAGTGTTTACGGCAGATATTTATAAGCTAATTACAAACTGTTTAGTATCAGCCACTTTAATTAACAGTTGCCAAATCATACAAAACTGTTTTTAACGTTTACTAATTAAATATAAATTGTAATTTTATCGGTTATTAACAATTGTGAGTAATTTGGAGACAAAAAGCATTATATACCAAAAGCTGGAAGCCTTTATAAAGAAGTACTATACCAACGAACTTATTCGTGGCAGTATCTTCTTTGTTGGGCTTGGCCTGCTTTATTTTATTGTAACACTGCTGATAGAATATTTCCTTTGGCTGCCCCAAAACGGGCGCACGGTTCTATTCTGGATTTTTATAGCGGTAGAGGTTTTCCTGCTGCTGCGTTTTATACTGTTCCCGTTGTTTAAACTGTTCAGGCTGCAAAAGGGGATAGGCTATACAGAGGCATCTGCCATTATAGGCAGCCACTTTGCCGAAGTATCAGATAAGCTTACCAACTTTTTACAGCTAAGCGGGCAGAGTGCCCAGTCAGAACTTTTGGCAGCATCTATAGAGCAGAAGGCAAACAGCCTGCAACCTATACCGTTTACCAATGCGGTTAATTTTAAAAAGAACATTAAGTACCTGCCTTATGCGGCTATACCATTATTGCTGATACTGTTTTTTATGATTAGCGGTAACAGCGGCATCATTACCCAGAGCTTTGACAGGGTTGTGCATTATGACAGACATTATACTCCGCCGGCACCATTTGAATTTGTGGTGCTGAATAAAAACCTTACCGCACAACAGGATACCGATTTTATACTCGAAGTTAAGACGCAGGGCAATGTTGTGCCGGAAAATGCTATGATAACCATAGGTGATGAAAGCTATTATCTGGAAAGCGTTAAACCGGGTGTCTTCCAATACAGGTTTACCAAACCATCGGGTAACGTTAGTTTTCAGCTAAAGGCCAACGAAGTGGTTTCGCAACCCTATCAACTTAATGTTGTGGCGGTGCCCACTATTGCTAATTTTGAGATGGTGCTTAACTACCCGGGTTACCTGCGCAAAGCAAATGATGTTGTGCGTGGAACAGGTAATGCGGTTGTGCCCGAGGGTACTACTGTAACATGGCGTGTAGAAGCGCTTGCCACATCAGGTATTGAATTTGTTACAGGGAGCAATACTGCTGCATTTAAGCAAAATGATGCCGGCTTTACATTTTCTAAAAGTATATTAGGCAATACGGAATACCAGATACTGACAAGTAACAGCAATATTAAGCACCATGAAAAGCTACAGTATCAGATTACTACCATAAAAGACCAATATCCTGTAATCAGTGTGGCTAATGCACCTGATAGCCTGCAACTTAAGCGTGAGGTTTTGGTCGGACAAGTTTCTGATGATTACGGCCTTACCCGCTTACAGATAGTATATTACCCTCAGGATAAGCCTGATAGTGCTAAAAAGGCATCATTACCCGTACAAAAAGATACTTATGACAGGTTTGTTTACACGTTTCCTGACGGCCTTAGCATAAAACCGGGCATTAACTATGAATATTATTTTGAGATATTTGATAACGATGCTGTGAATAATTATAAAAGCACTAAGTCCTCAGTTTTTTCGCACAGGGAGCTTACTGCCGAAGAGAAAGACGAAAAAGCCTTACAGGAACAAAACAGCAACATCAACAGTTTAGAAAAGTCTATTAAGAGCCAGGACAAGCAGATATCTGAAATGGATAACCTGCGTAAACTGGGTAAGGAAAAGACCGAGCTTAATTTTAACGACCGCAAAAAGATAGATGATTTCATCAACAGGCAAAAGCAGCAGGAAGAAATGATGAAGGAATTCTCTAAAAAGCTGGAGGAAAACCTTGAGCAGTTTAATCCGGAAAAGAAAGATGAAATGAAAGAAGAGCTGATGAAGCGCCTCGAAAAGAATGAAAAAGAAGCGGAGAAAAACAAAAAGCTGCTCGATGAATTAAAGAACCTAACGGATAAGATTAAAGAAGAAGAGCTTTTTGAAAAGATAGACCAGTTTAAGCAGAAAGCCAAAAACCAGACTAAAAACCTGGAGCAGCTTGTAGAGCTTACCAAACGCTTTTATGTAGAAAAGAAAGCAGAACAGGTTGCGGAGAAGCTGCAAAAGCTTGGTGAAAAACAGGAGAAGCTTGCCGATAGTAAAGAGAACAATTCGCAAAAGCAGGAAGAGATAAACAAAGAGTTTGATAAGCTGCAGGAAGAGATGCGTGAGCTTGAGAAGGAAAATGAAGAACTTAAAAAGCCTATGGAACTGCCTACTGATAAGCAGGAGGAGCAGAGCATAGAGCAGGATATGGATAAAGCCAAAGAACAACTGGACCAGCAGAAAAAAGATGCGGCTAAGCAAAAACAGAAGTCTGCCGGGCAGAAGATGAAAAAGATGGGCGGCAACATGATGCAGATGATGATGCAGGGCGACATGGAAATGCTGAATGAAGATGTAAAAATGCTGCGCCAGATATTGGATAACCTGCTTGCTTATTCGTTTTCTCAGGAAGATGTAATGAAGCAGTTCAGGGGTATGACAACCAGTTCGGCTTCATTCAGTAAATACCTCAAAAAGCAGCAGGATCTTAAACAACAGTTCCGCCACGTAGATGATAGTATCTTTGCTATGTCATTGCGCAATCCGCGAATAACCGAAGAGATAACTACCGAAGTAGGTAATGTACATTACTACATGGATAAGGCAACCGAAGACCTTGCCGAAAATCTGGTATCAAGGGGCGTGTCAAGCCAGCAGTATGCGGTTACATCTGCCAACAAACTTGCCGATATGCTGAGTGATATGCTTAACAGTATGCAAATGCAGTTGCAGGGTTCAGGTATGGGGCAAAGTAAACCCGGCGAAGGGCAGGGTATGCAGTTACCGGATATCATCCAAAAGCAGCAGGGCCTTTCTGAAAAGATGAAGAAAGGAATGGAAAAAGGCAAGCAGCAGGGAGAAGGCAAACCCGGTGAGCAGGGCGAACCAAAAGGTGAAGGACAGGGTGGAGAAGGAGAAGGCGATGGCCAAAGCGAAGGTGAAGCAGGAAGGCTTCTCGAAATATATAAAGAGCAACAACAGCTTCGGGAAGCATTGCAAAAAGCATTAGAGAAAGAAGGCATGGGCGGTTCAGGCCAAAATGCCCTAAGACAGATGAAAGAGATAGAAAAGCAATTACTTAATAAAGGCTTCCGTAATGAAACATTGCAGCGCATGCAAAACCTGAAGCATGAGCTTTTAAAGCTCGATAAAGCCATGCAGCAGCAGGGCGAAGAAAGCAAAAGGCAGTCGCAAACCAACAAAAAAGAATATAACGGCAGTGCAAATGAATTGCCGGAGGCATTAAAAGAATATTTAAACAGCGTTGAAATATTAAACCGCCAAAGCTTACCTTTGCGCCCGAATTACAACCAAAAGGTTCAGAAATATTTCAGGAAAGATGATTAGCTTTAACTATGAAACCGATTTTACGCTCAGCAATGAGCAGGCTTTTGAAGACTGGATTACTGAGGTGATAGAATCGGAAGATAAGACAGAAGGGGAGATTAACTATATTTTTTGTGATGATGAATACCTGTTGCAAAAGAATATAGAATTTTTAAACCACGATACGCTTACCGATATCATCAGCTTTGATTATACAATGGGTAACCTGATTAGTGGTGATATCTTTATTTCGGTTGAACGTGTTAAAGATAACGCTGTAGATTATAGCGTGCCTTTTGAAGAAGAATTAAAGCGTGTTATGGCGCACGGCATATTACACTATTGCGGATATAAAGACAAATCAGAAGATGATTCGGCTTTGATGCGTGACAAGGAGAATGAAAAAATAGCAATGTTCCACGTGGAACCTTAGTTTAGATTAAAATACCAAATGTTCCACGTGGAACACAAGTTAATTATTATACACATACTGTTCCACGTGGAACAGTATTAAGAAGAAGGAGAAACAATGTTTCATGATGTTTATGATGTTATAGTAGTTGGTGCAGGCCACGCCGGGAGCGAGGCTGCTGCTGCTGCTGCTAATATGGGCAGTAAAACATTGCTGGTTACTATGAGCCTGCAAAATATAGCCCAAATGTCCTGCAACCCTGCTATGGGTGGTATTGCAAAAGGGCAAATAGTACGCGAAATAGATGCGCTTGGTGGTTATTCGGGTATTGTTACCGATAAGACCGCCATACAGTTTAAAATGCTGAACAAGTCGAAAGGGCCTGCCATGTGGAGCCCGCGCGCACAAAGCGACCGCATGCGTTTTGCAGAAGAGTGGCGCCTTATGCTGGAGCAGACACCAAACCTTGATTTTTATCAGGAAATGGTAAGCGGTATCCTGATAGAAAACGGAAGGGTTACCGGTATAAAAACCTCTTTGGGGATAACCATAAAAGCAAAAAGCGTAGTACTTACTAACGGTACTTTCCTTAACGGTTTAATCCATATCGGCGAAAAGCAGTTTGGCGGCGGCAGGGCAGGAGAGAGTGCTTCTTATGGTATTACCGAAGATCTTGTGCGTGCAGGCTTTGAAGCCGGGCGCATGAAAACAGGAACACCCCCACGTGTTGACGGACGGTCGTTAGACTACAGCAAAATGACAGAGCAGCCGGGTGATGATAACCCGGATAAGTTTTCCTACCTCGAAACAAGTAAACCTTTACAGCACCAGCGTTCCTGCTGGATGACGCATACATCAGGTGAAGTACACGAAAAGCTAAGGGAAGGTTTTGACCGTTCGCCTATGTTCAATGGTCGTATTAAAAGCCTCGGCCCACGCTATTGCCCGTCTATAGAAGATAAAATAAACCGATTTGCCGACAAGGACAGGCACCAGATTTTTGTAGAGCCTGAAGGCTGGAATACGGTTGAGGTTTATGTAAACGGATTCTCTACGTCATTGCCGGAAGATGTCCAGTTTAGTGCGCTGCGTTCGGTTGCAGGGTTTGAAAATGTAAAATTCTTCCGTCCCGGCTATGCTATAGAGTATGATTATTTCCCTCCTACACAGCTAAAGCACACTTTAGAGACCAAAATTGTGGAAGGGCTTTATTTTGCAGGACAAATTAACGGTACTACCGGTTATGAAGAAGCCGCGTCTCAGGGTTTAATGGCGGGTATAAACGCCCACTTAAAAGTGCATGGTAAAGACCCGTTAATCCTGAAACGTAATGAAGCCTATATAGGCGTGTTGATAGACGATCTTATAACCAAAGGTACTGAGGAGCCATACAGGATGTTTACATCGCGTGCAGAATACCGCACATTGCTGCGCCAGGATAATGCGGATTTCAGGCTTACGCCGCTGTCCTATGAAATTGGGCTTGCCAAAGAAGAACGCATGCGTAGGATGGAATATAAACGTGATGCCAGCGATGCCATGATCCATTTCTTCCGCGAAACAAGTGTATCGGTTGCTGAGGCTAACCCGATACTGGAATCGAAAGAGTCGGCGCCAATATCACAACCCGACCGTATGTTTAAGGTATTCTCTCGTCCGCAGATAGAACTTGAGGATATTCTAAAATTTGATAAGGTTAAAGAATATATTGCTGAACATAACCTTGACAGGGAAATAATAGAGCAGGCGGAAGTTCAGGTTAAATATTCAGGCTACATTGAGAAGGAAAAAAATAATGCCGATAAGCTCAACAGGCTTGAAGATGTAAAAATACCCGAGCATTTTGATTATGACAAAGTGAAGTCGCTTTCGTATGAGGCGCGTGAGAAGATGAAAAAAATTCGCCCCGTTACCATTTCGCAGGCATCGCGTATAAGCGGTGTATCGCCAAGCGATGTTTCGGTGCTTTTAATACATATGGGACGATGATGTTTCACGTGGAACGTATAACCAAAAACCTTCTGATGAGAGGGTTTTTAGTGCTTTTATTTTTAACGGCTGTGGGCTGTGCGGTACCACGTGCTTCTATTCCGATAAATGATTACATACTTTTGCCGAAAGGGAAAGAAATTTTAGGCCGCGAAAAAGGGCTGACTATTTTTCTTTTTGAAAACGACAAGACCAAAATACCATTTCACTATTTTGTGGCAGCAAAATATAATTTAGGCGATTACCACGATATAGAATATTGGGTAACCTTAAACGGAAACCGCTATAAGGTTTTTGTTTATGAAAATGATGAGATACAAAAGTATTATGATACATCACAGTTTATGATAAGCACTGTAGAGACCGAAGCCAATGTAATATCAAATGCTGATTTCCTGGCTATGTCGATGATTTCATCTTCAAACGAAGACTGCCTGGCAGATGATTCCCTTTTCCGGAATATTGCCATAAACTACCTGAAACAACTTAAAGACGAATACCTGAAAAGTTAATGGATTTTACTAATGCACCTGTTTACCTGACAGTAAAAGATTTCTCTGTTTCCGGCGAAGAGTTCAGGCTGCTGCTTGATGAAGAACTTCAGCTTTTAAAAACCCATCCACAACCTTCGGCAGAAAATCTGGGTAGGTACTATGAAAGTGAAGATTATATTTCGCACACCGATGGCAAACGCACTTTATTTGAAAAGCTGTACCATGTTATAAAGCAGAAAGCACTTAAAGATAAAGTTAACCTTGTTACCGGTTTTAAACCCGGCAAAGGAAATCTGTTGGATATAGGTTCGGGTACGGGCGACTTTTTGGTTGCTGCAAAAAATGCAGGCTGGAGTATTACCGGAATAGAGCCAAGCGAAAAAGCAAAGAGCATAGCAAAACAAAAAGGAGTAGTTTTTACTGAAGATTTGGCGGCACTTACTGATAATAGTTTTGATGCTATAACCATGTGGCATGTGCTGGAGCACGTGCCGGATGTGCAAAAGCAGATAGCCGAATTAAAACGGATTGTAAAACCCGATGGCGTTATAGTAATAGCCGTGCCTAATTTTAAAAGTTATGATGCGCAGCATTATGGGGCGCATTGGGCCGCTTATGATGTGCCGAGGCACTTATGGCATTTCAGTAAGACAGCTGTGCAGAAACTTTTTATGGCACATGGCATGGAAGTGGTTAAAGTGCTTCCTATGATTTTTGACAGTTTTTATGTTTCCCTGCTATCTGAAAAATATAAAACCGGAAAGATGAATTTTATTAAAGGTTTCTGGGTTGGTTTACAATCTAATACCAAAGCAGCACGTACAAAAGAATATTCATCGCATATTTATGTCATAAAAATGGCTAAAACGCAAAATAAAGCGATTTAAGGAGATTTCATGCGGCTGGCGATAATTTATCCTTGCCAGAATATAAAAATGCCTTATACATGAAATAAAGAAGCTGAAATTTATCGACTTGAATTATAATGTAA
>NZ_JAMWYY010000090.1 GCF_024305175.1 Flavobacterium sp. | reverse complement strand
CCGCCACAAACCTCTTTATAAGTGGGGTTTTCGGTTTTACCGCCAATATAGCCGGAAACCACCTTCTCCACTCCTTTTATATCTGTAAAAAATGCTTCAGTACACCAAAAACATCCACCTGCAAAAATGGCTGTTTCCGTTTTTTTGTTTTCCATAGTGTTTATGTTATTAGTTTTATTGTCACTTACATTTTCCTGCTTATCCTTTTCAGGTTTAGCCTGGCAGGAAAAAGATACTATTGCTAAAAATAGCGCCAATGCTTTGCTCATGCTTTCCAAAATTAATGATTAGAATATTTAAGAATAGTCCGGTTAACTAAACTTTACAATTATATACGAAATATTGTGCCAAAAAAGATTTTATCCTTATTTAAAATGTTTGTTTCTTTGTGAAAACAGCGCAAATGATACAGGCACAAAATATACATAAACACTATGGCGACCTTCATGTGCTAAAAGGGGTTAGCCTTCACATAAAAAAAAGCGAAATAGTTTCTATAGTAGGTGCCTCGGGTGCCGGTAAAACAACCCTTCTGCAAATACTTGGTACTTTAGATAAACCTTCAAAAGACAGCAATGCTTCATTATCAATAAATAATGAAGATATACTTGCTATGAAAGATAAAGCACTTTCGCGTTTCCGTAACCTTCAGCTTGGTTTTATTTTTCAGTTTCACCAGTTGCTACCTGAATTTTCCGCATTAGAAAATGTATGTATTCCCGGCTTTATCGCAGGAAAATCAAAAAAAGAAACAGAAGCCGAAGCTAAAAAATTGCTTGATTACCTTGGCCTTGCGCACAGGATTAACCATAAACCGGGAGAACTTTCGGGCGGAGAACAGCAACGTGTGGCTGTAGCGCGTTCACTTATAAACAACCCTGCTGTAATTTTTGCGGATGAGCCATCGGGCAATCTGGATACTGCATCTGCAGAAAACCTTCATAAGCTGTTTTTTAAGCTGCGTGACGAAATGGGACAGACATTTGTAATTGTAACCCATAACGAAGAACTGGCTAATATGGCCGACCGTAAGCTGGTAATAAGTGACGGGCGTATAATTAACCAATAATGCTGCTGATACTGGCATACTGGCTGTTCCTGCTTATAATAACATTGCCATTTGGGGTGTTATTGCAGAAGCTTTGCGGTATTAAGTCAGCTAATATATGCCTTGCAGTATTATTCGGGTTACTTTTCCTTTGCTTTGGCTTTACAACAGCATCATTATTTACTGCTCTTAATATTTATGTTTTAGGGATAGTAGTACTAATTGCTATTAGCTTGTATTACATATATCGTAAGGATATTAAAACAATTTTTGGAAGTAGTATGCTAAAATTAAAAACGCTACAGCCTTTTCAAAAATACATACTGCTGTTTTTCATATTTGCCGCAGCACTAAAAAGTGCCCAGGTACCTTTTGTGATAGATAACGAAAGCTATTACATACAAACCATTAAATGGGCAAATGAATTTGGGTTGCTAAAAGGCCTTGCCAACCTGCATATATTCTTGGCTCAGGCTTCGCCCTGGCATATACTGCACGCAGGGCTTAACCTGAATTTTACCGGTTTATCTTTTAATGACATTAACGGTTTCATCTTTCTTGTAACGCTCACGTATGCTATAACAAAACAGGAAGCTCTTAAAAGTTGGTTGGGTTTATTGCCTATGTTATCGGTTTTTTACTTTATGTTTTTAGATGCCCCCTCACCTGATTTGCCATTGTTGTGTATAATACCCTGTATGTTATGGCTTTATACCCAAAATAAAGTAGATAACTTTAAAGCTGCCCTTTTACTATTTGCCTTTGCAGTTTTTATTAAAGTAACAGTAGCGCCATTGGCCCTGCTTTTTTTACAGCAACTTATCAGGAAAAAGCATTTTGCATTTTTTTCAATAGTGGGGTTAAGTGTGTTTATATTGTGGGTAGTTAAAAATATAATTGTTTCAGGTTATCCATTATATCCGTTAACTATACTATCTGTAGATGCAGACTGGAAAGTACCTGCTGAAATACTTAACACCATAAATACTACTGCCGATAAGAATGTTTATGGTACCGCTGCCGGCGCAGGCATGTCAGAAAAACTTATAAGTTGGTTCACCATGTCCGGAATGAAAGGATTGCTGAATAAAGCCATAGTACTGTTGTTGGTTATCATGCCCTTTCTCAAAACCATCAGGCTACACCCCACATACAGGCTTGCCTATGGTGCCATTCTTGCCCAGTTTGTTATATTGTTATTGATATCACCACAGTTCAGGTTTTTTTTACCTGTAGTTGTGTTCTTACTGCTTTTACTTGCATACAGAGTATACGAAGCTATTGATAATCGCTACTGGGCTTACAAAATTGCTGTTTCAGCAGGGGCTTTGGCTGCTGTAATACTCATAACCAATATTAACTACGGCGGGGTTACCAATAACCGTTTTCATCAGGCATCTGCCGGATTTCGATTCTCACAGCTATACATTCCTGAACCTGTAACACGATATCCTGACATTGGGTATAACAAACTGAAATCGGGAAATATGGAGTATTACTCACCTTCACAGAATTTCTTTCTATACGGGACAGCTAATGGCCCACTGCCCTGTGTAAACAGCGCACAGTTGCGCTATTTTGAAAGGAAAACAGGCTACATACCGCAACTGAGGAATGATAACGCTATTGAATCGGGATTTAAGTCGGTAAAAACTTTAAGATAATAATTATTTTGAGGTTGGTATCTTTGCAGTATGAATTTGAAAATGGATGCTGCCGAACTTAAAGCTTTTCTTGACGAAAAGGTGTTACTTTACAACAAGCCTGATTTTATAGAATCTGACCCGATCCAAATTCCGCACAGCTTTACCCTGAAAGAAGATATTGAAATAGCAGGCTTTCTGTCTGCAACCATTGCGTGGGGCAATCGCAAGATGATTATAGGCAACGCCCGCAGGATGATGGATTTGATGGGCAACAGCCCCTACGATTTTGTTATGGGGCACAGCAGTCACCATTTAGAATCGCTTAATGGTTTTGTACACCGCACGTTTAATGGTGCCGACTTTTCTACATTTATAGCCGCACTTCGCAATATATACACTAATCATGGCGGGCCTGAAGCTGTTTTCAGGAAAAACTTAAATGACAACAGCCTTCAAAAAAGCATAAGTGAGTTTAAAAAAGCATTCTTTGAAATAGAACACCAAAACCGGACACAAAAACACGTATCGGACCCACTCTCCGGTTCAGCTGCAAAGCGAATTAATATGTATTTGCGCTGGATGGTACGCCAGGATAAAGCAGGTGTTGATTTCGGCATCTGGAAAAGCATACCTGCCTCTGCCCTTTCCTGCCCGCTTGATGTACATTCAGGTAATGTGGCGCGAAAGCTGGGAATTCTTTCACGCAAACAAAACGATGCAAAAGCATTATCCGAACTTGATATACAATTAAGGCTTATGGATGCTGCCGACCCGGTTAAGTATGATTTTGCGCTATTCGGTCTTGGGGTTTTCGAAAAATTTTAATGACTTCTGCCCTGTTTTAGCGCATTAACATAATTTTCTTAAATTGCAGGCTTTAACCTCTGCAACACTAAATGGAAAATACTCCCGTAACTACTCCTAATAAGAAAAAAGAAATAGGCCTTGCTGCTGCACTAATACCTGTTATAGCGCTAATAATTATTTTGTATTATAATGTTCGGGTTTTTGGTGACAATGCCTTAGGCGGCTCTAACCAGTTTGTGTTACTTATAGGCGGCGCTATAGCCGCTATAGTCGGGTTTGCTCATAAAATACCTTATTCTAAAATGATGGAAAAGGTAAGCAAGAACATAAAATCTACAGCTGGGGCAATATTAATTTTATTGCTTGTGGGCGCGCTTTCGGGCACATGGCTCATCAGCGGTATTATACCTGCGATGATATACTACGGTTTACAAATACTTAATCCGGATTTCTTCCTGCCGGCATGTGTGCTTATATGCTCTGTAATATCTATTGCCACGGGCAGTTCATGGACAACCTCTGCAACTGTTGGTATTGCGCTTATAGGTATAGGTGACGCAATGGGCATGAACCTGGGCATGGTAGCCGGTGCTGTAATTTCAGGGGCTTATTTTGGCGATAAGATGTCCCCTCTGTCAGATACTACCAATCTTGCCCCGGCAATGGCTGGCACCGATTTGTTTACACATATACGCTACATGGCGTTAACCACAGTGCCAACCTATGCCTTAACATTGGTTTTGTTCATAATACTGGGGCTAACACAAGAAACATCAGGCCCTGCCGATACGCCCGGAACACTTACTGCCATTACAGAGAGTTTTACCATTAACGGCTGGCTGTTTATAGTGCCGCTTGTAGTAATAGGGCTTATCGTAAAAAAAACAGAACCACTTATAGCCCTGCTATTAGGTACGCTTTTAGGTGGCTTTTTTGCTGTATTTTTTCAACCTGAGCTTGTAGCAAAATTGGGAGGCAGCGATATGCTTACATTCGAATCTGCCTATAAAGGGGTAATGAATGCCATAACGGTAGAAACCACCGTAGAAACGACTAATGAAACCCTGAAAGGGCTTTTTACATCGGGTGGCATGCAAAAAATGATGGGCACAATATGGCTGATAATATGTGCAATGGTTTTTGGTGGAGTTATGGAAGCTATAGGTGCACTAAAAACCATTAGTAATGCCTTGCTAAAGGTTGCAAAAGGCATCTTCGGGCTGTTTGCCAGCACCGTTACAAGCTGTGTGATACTTAACGTAACGGCTTCTGACCAGTATCTTGCCATAGTGGTTCCCGGCAAAATGTTCTCTGAAGCGTATAAAAACAAAGGCCTTGCCCCGGAAAACCTGAGCCGTACGTTAGAAGATGCCGGTACGGTAACATCGGTACTAATACCGTGGAATACCTGCGGCGCTTACCAGTCGGGCGTGTTAGGAGTTGCAACGCTTGAGTACCTGCCGTATGCGTTCTTTAATATCATAAGCCCGTTTATGACGCTTATTTTTGCTGCATTTAATATAAAAATAAAAAGGTTGCTTAAAGTATAAAGCTATTCCTGTCATTGCAATCTATTATAAAAATATTAAGCCTCGCTTTAATATTAATTAATAAATTTGCAGCTACAAATAATTTACATGCACAACGAAAACTGTAACTGGTTTGCCTCGTGGTTCGACACGCCTTATTACCACATACTATATAAAGACCGTGATTATGCCGAAGCACGGTTGTTTATGGACAATCTTACCAATTACCTTAATCTGCCTGAAAATGCCAAAATACTCGATCTGGCCTGTGGCAAAGGCAGGCATTCTGTTTATCTTAACGAACTTGGATATGATGTTACCGGGGCCGACCTATCGGAAAACAGCATAAAAGAAGCATCCAGATTTAGCAATGAAAAGCTACATTTTAAGGTTCATGACATGCGCGAGCCGCTTGATGAAAAGTTTGATGCTATTTTTAACCTCTTTACCAGCTTCGGTTACTTTGAAAATGATGAAGATAACCTTACTACATTGAAGGCAATATGCAAAAGCCTTAATGAATATGGCCTGGCGGTAATCGACTTTATGAATGTGCATCATGTGATTGACAACCTTGTTCCTGAAGAGGTGAAAACCGTTGACGGCATAGCATTCAATATAAAACGATATGTTGAGGAAAACCATATAATAAAGGAAATTGCTTTTGAAGATAAAGGAAAACAATTCTGCTTTAAAGAGAAAGTAAAAGCCCTCACACTTGAAGATTTTGAAGCCATGATGGAGGAAGCAGGTATTTACCTGCTGGATGTTTTTGGTGATTATAAGCTGCGCAAGTTCTACAAAAACGAATCAGAACGTTTAATAATGATTTTTAAGTAACATGATATACAGCCTGCCTTTACTATCGGTTATACTGGGTTATCTTGCTGCACTAATCTTAAAGCCAACCAACCGAAAAAACCTTAAACTGTTACTTGCATTTAGTGGTTCCTTCCTGTTGTCGCTCACAGTTATGCATTTACTTCCTGAAGTTTATGAAAGTGTTGCGCACGCGCATGAAGGCCACGGGCATGAACATGGGCACAACCACAACAGCCCTATTGGGATTTTTATAATGGGAGGTATTATTTTCCAGATAATACTGGAGTATTTCTCTAAAGGTGCAGAACACGGCCATGTGCACGGCAGCGGGCACGACCATAGCCACAGTCATAGTAGCAGTATGCCCTGGCTTTTGTTTATAAGCCTTTGCACCCATGCCCTTTTAGAAGGTATGCCGGTTACACACCATCATGACCTTGCCTGGGGAATTGCCATACACCACTTCCCTATTGCCATAATATTAACAGCTTTTTTTATTAATTCAGGATTAAGCAAGACAGCCATTTTCCTGTTCATGCTTGCTTTTGCGGTAATGACACCGCTTGGCACACTTGTTTCGGGTAACCTTGAATTCATTAGCCATTACTACACAGAAATTTCCGCCGTTGTTGTAGGTATTTTATTTCATATATCATCTACTATTATATTTGAAAGCAGTGAAGGGCATAAATTTAATATGGCAAAGCTCCTTGTGATAATATTAGGTATTATTATGGCATATTTTCTATAATTTTGATGAAATAAACTTTTGTATGTCCTTTATACGCACAACAGAACAAAGCTCAAATTACGATAACCTGGAGCAGATGCCGGTTGCAGAACTGCTTAAAGGCATAAACGCCGAAGACAAAACTGTTCCTCTTGCGGTAGAGAAAGCGCTGCCTCAGATTGAAGCCCTTACAAACCAGGTTGTTGAAAGGATGAAAAATGGAGGAAGGCTCTTTTATATTGGTGCCGGAACCAGCGGAAGGCTCGGTATTGTTGATGCATCGGAATGCCCCCCTACCTTTGGCGTTCCGTTTAACCTTGTTGTTGGACTAATTGCAGGCGGTGATACTGCTATTCGTAAAGCAGTTGAGTTTGCAGAAGATAACCGCGAACAGGCATGGAAAGATTTAGAAGAATATGCTATAGATAATAAAGATATTGTTATCGGGATAGCCGCTTCGGGTACTACACCTTATGTAATTGGCGGACTCGAAATGTGTAACAAAAATGGTATAGCCACAGGCTGTATCACCTGCAATACAGGCAGCCCCTTAGCACATACTGCACAATATCCTGTAGAAGTGGTTACCGGCCCGGAGTTTGTTACGGGGAGTTCGCGCATGAAAGCAGGAACGGCACAAAAACTGGTACTTAACATGATATCTACCACTGCCATGATACAACTTGGGCGTGTTAAGGGTAACAAAATGGTTGATATGCAACTAAGTAACCATAAACTGGTGGGTCGTGGCACAAAAATGATAATGGATGAACTGAATATAACCGAAGAGGAAGCTGCCACACTACTGGAAAAACATAAAAACGTAAGGAAGGCGATAGAAAGTTATGGCAACAGATAGAAAATTACTAATGAAAGGCGTAGGTTATATGGCCTGGGCTGTACCGCAGTTTTTTCTGGGGCCTGTAGTTATCTATAATGCCTGTATGAATAAAAACCACCCGCTGTTTATACCTGTATTCGGGCTTGGGGTAATATTCTGTTTCCTGGCAATAATGCTTATGGCTTTAGGACTTAAAACTATAATGAAAAGTCTTGACTAACTGGTTATGGATATAGCATCGGCTTACATAGAAAGTATAAAAAAGCAGTTCTGGTACTACAAAACCATCGCTGAAAAAGCCATAGACCAGCTTGAAGAAAGTCAGCTATTCTCTCAATTGGGAAATGAAAATAACAGCATAGCGATTATTATAAATCATCTTTATGGCAATATGCTCTTGCGCTGGACAGATTTCTTAACTACCGACGGCGAGAAAGAATGGCGTAACCGCGATGCGGAATTCGAGAATCCTCCTACAAGCAAGAGAGAACTCATGTTGCGCTGGGAAGCAGGCTGGGCATGCCTTTTTAATGCGTTGGAAGAGATTACCCCGGATAATTTAACCACAATTATCTATATCCGAAATGAAGGGCATACAGTTACAGAAGCCATTAACAGGCAACTTGCACATTACCCCTATCACATAGGCCAGATTGTTTTTGCTGCAAAACAGCTGAAGAATGCTGAGTGGGAAAGCCTTTCTATACCTAAAAATAAATCGGCTGAATATAATACTGAAAAGTTTGCTGCAGAAAAGCAGCAGCGCAATTTTATAGATGAAGCACTAAACAAACTAAGAAAACGCGGTGTATGAAAAAGCTATTATTAATTTTACCTGCTTTATTTTTGGTGTCCTGTTATAATAAGGAGCGCAACTGCAATAATTTTAAAACAGGTAAATTTAAGTTTGAATATGAAATTGATGGCGAAAAAAAAGTTACGTTTTTTGAACGTACAGATTCGCTTGAAATTGAAACCTTTGAAGGTAAAACAGATACTGCCCGTGTAAGGTGGGTTAATGACTGTGAATATATATTGCAGAAAATGAAGCCTAAAAATATGCAGGAGGAAAAAGCCATACACATGAAGATACTTACCACAGAAAAAGACTCTTATACATTCGAATTTTCTGTTGTGGGCAATACAAATAAACAAAAAGGAACCGTTACTAAACTAAATTAATTTTATGGAATTTTTATCGAACCCGGACACATGGATCTCTCTGTTGACTCTTACATTCCTCGAAATCGTACTGGGGATAGACAACATTATTTTTATATCTATTGTAACAGGCAAGCTTCCTGTTGAAGACAGAAAAAAAGCCACACGGATAGGTTTATTTTTAGCTATGTTCATGCGTATAGCCCTGCTATTTGGTATATCATTGCTTATTGCGATGAAGGCAGCATTATTCAGTATCGACTGGGGCTGGTTCAGTGCCGATTTTACCGGGCAGGCAGTGATACTGTTCCTCGGGGGGTTATTCCTAATCTATAAAAGTACAAAAGAAATTAATCATAAGGTAGACCACAAAGGTGAAGAAGAAAAAGATCTGGGCAGTGCAGCTCGAAAATCTTTTTCTAATGTTATTATGCAGATATTGCTTATAGACCTAATCTTTTCTGTAGACTCTATACTTACTGCGGTTGGTATGACAAACGGGCTGCCGGGAGCATTATATATAATGATTACTGCAGTAGTAATATCGGTTGGAGTCATGATGCTATTTGCAGTACCGGTAGGTAACTTTGTAAACGCTAACCCATCAATACAGGTACTTGGCCTTGCTTTTCTTATACTTATCGGGTTTATGCTTATAACAGAAAGTATGCACCTTTCTCACGCTCAGCTTGGGGGGCAGCATGTAGGAGCTATACCTAAAGGCTATCTTTATTTTGCTATCGCATTCTCATTAGCAGTTGAATTTATCAATATGAAAATGAGGAAGAAACAGGGTGCTTAAAAGTATTCATATACAAATAAAGAGCTGTCTATATAGGCAGCTCTTTTTGTTTAACCTGAAATTAGAAAATTAGTAGGCATCTTGTTTAAAATCCCTTAAAATAACAATTAATAAGCTGAAAAATAAGTATTTATATAAAATAAACAGTAGTTAATTATTTCTTATAATTTCTTTAA
>NZ_JAMWYY010000009.1 GCF_024305175.1 Flavobacterium sp. | reverse complement strand
CTTTTACTCTACTATATGAATCTAAAGCCCCAGGATACATAACCCTACCTTTTGTGTTTTTAATAATATAATCAACTGTTTGTTCAAAAGTGGGTTCTGTTTGTGCCTTTACATCGTTAAAAGCCATTGCTGTAAAGCAAAAAACGAGCAAGGCGATTGATTTTTTAATAGTTGTTTTCATTGTTTCTGTTTTTAGTAGTTAAAAGTTACTGCTTTGTGTAAGTTGTACCGTTAGCACTAAAAGATTTTTTATCGTCAGCCATCACGATGTTTACTTTGCCGTCTTCTTTTCTGTAGTTGCTTTGGGGCATGTCCATATAATTAATGCCTTGTCATTTGTTTTCGCCTTGGTATTTTAAATTTCGAAATTTAAAGGCTACCATTCTGGTGCTTTGAGGCCAACCGCTATTTCCTACATTTATTACCAAGGCATCACTACCTTCTACAAATGTTGACGTTCCTTTGATATCTACTATCATGCCGTCACTTCGTTTCCATTGTCCGTCTAAGTCACTTGCTTTAAATGTTTGCGCGCTAACCACACCACTTACAAACATCCCTACGAATAGGAATAGCATTTTGATTGTTTTCATTGGTTACCTATTCAAATGTTTATTTAATTTCAATAGCTTCTGATTCTTTAAATCCTTTAAAATTGCAGTGATCATCATAGGGTTTGTTTACTCTTTTTGTGTCAACACAACCACTTAAAAACTCGAGCTGCTTTCTGATTTCTCCACTGGATATCACTTTCTGCATAGGATAATTTTTATCATGATCCCAATAAGAGATTACTCCATTGGATTCAGCTTTATTTACAGTATAAAATTCTGTGGGAATGGTGTATTCTCCCGTAAACTCTTTAGGTATTTTAAAATGTAAATCGGTTGATGTTCCTGTTTTAGTATCGGTATCGTATTCATAAATAGGAAAATAAATGACATAACCGTAGCACAATTCGTGTGTGCAATAGCCACTGCCTTCTTTGTTTAGACGTAAGTGAATTTTGTAGAATACTTTGTTGCCCTCAACTTTTGTTTTTTCTAACCGAAATTGTACAGGTTTATCTCCTCTAAGGTATAGCCATTCGCTGTAGTTGTTTTGTGCATTAATTGCACTACCTACTAGCATCGCTACGAATAGGAATAGAATTTTGATTGTTTTCATGGTTTTTAAATTAAATTAACAAATTTTTTAATCTTTTACACAACGAACATAAAGTCCAAGTCTATTGTTATTTATAACAAAACCAAAATTTGATGTATTATAAGAAAGAGATCTATACCATATATAGTCAGAATTGGCAAAATCGGCCCCGTAGTTAATTTCATTAAAATCTCCACTCCAGCCTCTTCTGCCTCCTGCAAGTGCACTAAATCCACTACTGTTTGTCGCTCCTGTGTTTGGTGAATTCCAACTGGTTGTTGCTTTTAATTTCCCTCCTGCTATATTATCTCCACCTAAATAGTTACTAAGTATATCCCACTCATTGTTTAAAGGTATATGCCATCCTTCTGGAGCAAGTCCTCTCGGGTCAGTAATAGCATACCAATTATATAATTTACCATAGATAGTCCCATTAGCAGTATTATTCTCATAGTAGCACCAGGCACCAGTTGTTAATTGGCTCCATACCGCTGGGTCTGTTACTTGTGGGATAATATCACCATTTCTGTAACGACTAACATTTAAGTTACTTTTCATCCAGCATTGAGTTCCAATTGTAACTGATTCATAAACATTACCGTCGATATCTGTAACGCTTTCGCAAGCTGAAACCTCATTCACCTCAATCGGAAAACTCCCCGAAAAACTGCTAAAATCATCGTTATACGTATAGTTTAATGTGCTGCTTATGGAGCTAACGGTAGGGTTGCCGGTAACTTTAACTTTTAAATTAAGTTGACCGGTACTTGACAAAGTCGCCGTTTCTAAAGATAGGTTTGGATGATTTACAGAAAAGGTAAAATTTTGCATCAATTGGGTATTAGCCTCAAATAGATCCAAAGCAGCATCATTAGGTACATCAATTGTGTTTATTGTGCTTAAGCTGGACAAAAAGATGTTATTATTTAACCAATCGATAGCGGTATTTAACTTGTTAATGAATGTATTTAATTTGTTTTTAGCAGTAAAATACGTTTGCACAAATTCTTTTTGCACATTACCATCGGCATTGGTAAAGCTCCTTGCATTTACTGCAAATGGTAGCGTTTTTGCCTGGTTGTCTGTTAATGATAACGTCGCGTTTGTTGTATTAGCTGTTCGGTTGTTAGAGCCAAAAGTATCATCTAATTTTATTTGTACAACTCTAAAGACGTCATCTATTATTTGTTTATGGAAATTACTAGCTTTATAAATACCAGCTAAGGCCACTGCAGTTGAAATACTGGTCTCAATAGGTTCATAAGGAGGTGTAGCAGCAAGTGTGCCCGCAATTACTGTCACCACAACGGCTAACTTGTGTCGCAAAATCAGAGAACGATACAATTGAAAATCAAAATCGGCCTGGGTGTCGTTCGCATTCCTGCCTTGTACATTATCGTAATTAGTATTATATACCGCATCAAAAACGGCTTTATTTGTCTTATAAAATTTAGCCGCTTTAATACGGTCTTCGTCTGATAGATTAGCAAAATACTGGGTAAAAGCATTGTGGTTTTGCAAAAAAGGAGCGTCTTCTTCAACATTGCTTAGTGTAGCACCATATTGGGCTTGAAAGTCGATAAGTGGTTGCAGGGTAGCAGCAGGAGATTGGGTCAAAGTAGCCTCAACAACTTCATAGGTAACTTTTGTATTGTTCAAAGAAGGAATAATCAATTGCGTTTGACCCAGTGGAGTGGTTTCTTTCACATAAAAGAGTAATTTGTTTTCTTCTATTTTTGATAACGTTATGGGTTCATTATTGAAGGTTCCTGTATAGGTGTCGTTTGGTAAAGTATTACTGCCAAAATCGACGGTTACGAGTTGGTAGTGTGAAATTTGTCCACCATTAATATCAGTAAGTGCTGTCTCAGTTTCTTCTTTGGAACAGGAGATTACCAACATTACTATCAAAAAGACTAAAAATTTTACTGTTCTCATAAATGTTTGTTCTGTTTATTTACTTATCTTAATGCTTTACTGATGTAATTACTATAATTCAGGTTATAAGCTTTGTGAGATTATCGGTAACTAATCATATCACAACAATAAGTTGTTATTTTATAATCAAAATTATAATAATCTGAAAAAACTGACAATCCCTAATGGTAGTGATTTTCTTGTTTTTTGTATTTTTGAAATTTGCTAACGACTTATATCTGGTTAATATGGAAATCGTTAAATTCGATGAGATGAAAAAGACATGGCATCAGATTGCCAAAAATCATAACGGTGACGTGCCTTCCTCCTTTGAATTGGAAGTTTACAAAAAGCTGTTGGATTTATTCCACATCGGCAACTACTATTACTATATATTTAATGCAGGTACAGCCAATATCGAATTCACAAGCGAACAGTTTACGGCCATATTGGGTCATCCCACCAATATTTTTAATGTAGATTGGATTTTTGACAATATACATCCTGATGATAAACCCCGTTTTATAACTTATGAGCATACAGTAACTGATTTTTTTAACAATCTTCCTGCCGAAAAAATTTTGAAATACAAAGTGAGCTACGATTACAGGCTACGCTGTACTGACGGCTCTTACAAATGGTTATTGCAGCAGGTGGTAACTATACAAAGCGACGAAAACGGATCAGTCATACGTGTTTTGGGAGTACATACCGATATCACACATCTTAAAACTGACAATAATGGTTCCGGTCTTTCTTTTTTAGGATTGGATGGAGAACCGTCTTACTATAACGTTCCTATCAATTCTGCTGTTCTATTGCCTGGGAAAGAGCTATTTTCTAACAGGGAAAAAGAAGTATTAAAGCTTGTACTTTTTGGAAAAAGCACAGCTGAAATAGCTGAAATCTTATCGCTCTCCGTACATACCATAAATTCGCATCGCAAGCATATCTTCTTTAAATCAGGTTGCTCTTCGTTAGCCGAGCTTGGATCCAAATCCGTTAAAGAGGGATGGATATAGAATCTATTGATAAAATTGACATTAAGAGAACTTATATTAGAAATGCAGCTTTCCCTACCATATACTTACTTAATCTGAAGGCTTTGTAAAGCATTATTAATTATAATGTGTCATTTGTTAAAGTAATTCTGGATCTGCTCAAACTCTATGAATGCAATCAATTCAGCCATACATTGATTTTTAAATCCTCTAAAGCATGTAAATTTTGAAAGGGGGATTTCCGTCAATTGCCTCACGGTATAGATCTCTACATTGGAAAAAAAATTCAGCATTCTTTTACTGAAACGAAAGTCGCTTTCTGAAAGCTGCATCTGGAGTTTTGCGTCAGGGTTTACCATGTCATTCCATTTTGATGAAACTACTTTTAAGTGTGACCCTGCAGTCAGATCGGATTGTTTCCCTGCCTAAAAAAATAGGCGCAGGCCACCACACTTACGGACACTGAGGCACTGGTATACCTAGACTTCGCATAAGCGAGCGCCCACGCCGTAGCATGAGCGTCCCTACTTAGCCTCGAAGTCTTAAAAATTACCAGTTTTCAGTGTCGAGACTTAAAGCAAAAACACTTTAAGATTTTCAATATGTACACAAAGATAGCAACCTTTGCCATAATGTGCAATGCCTCACCGGCGATTGCCGCCTCAGAATTTCAGCCGGAGCTTTGTCAGGGGCTCTGCCTTTAAAAGGTCCGAGTTCCTTATTTTAAGCCGCTGCCCACGGCCGCCGCTTTTCTCTACCAGTTCAATTTCCAGTACCTGCCTCTTGGTTAAGGTAAAGACATCCAGCAGGTACACATTCCTTTCTTTACTGTGGCCTTCAACAGTAAGCAGTGGCTTGTATAAACGCAGCGGTTCCAAGGTACGTTTCTGGACTACGGTGCGCTTGGCCACCTTGCGGTCAACAATAGCGAAGCGTATAAAATCCGGCGTAAAGGGAACATGTGTAGTATTTTCGGTCTGGATATGTAAATAGTACTTTCCTCCATGTATATAGATGCCCCGCAGTGAAAGGGTAATGCCATAGCCTTCCGATCTGACTTTCAGCTGCTTTTCGTTCTTGTTATAGAGTGCCTCCATTAATAAGCCTGTCAGCGTTGCCGGCGTTGTGCCGAGCGATTCAAAACGTATGTCAGCAGCCTCTTTCCTTGAAGATGACCGCATGCCTTTCGAAAGGTTATGCCCCAGGATCAGCGGGTGGTCGCTATAGCACACGTCAAAGCTGTAGAACTGCCCATCTTCAGTGATAACAGAGAAATTGCTTTCGGTTTGAAAGCCTGCTACTGCCGCTTTCACGCGCAGTACATTATCAGCATCTTCTGCCTTCCCCGCGACAATGTTGTCGCTGCCCAGATCCACGTACCGTATGCCGGAGGGAAAAATAATATGGGTGGTCTTTTCATAGGTTACTTCTATGGCATAGGGCTCCACCTTTCCTAAGGTAATTACCTCATCAGGGTTTACCTGAGCCTGCGTATTATATGTGATACCGCATAGCAGTACGAGCATTGCGATGGTAAACTGTTGTATTTTCATTGGATTTTTATTTTAGTTATTTTTCTTTTGATACAAGGAACACCTGGTAGCCTGCATTAAGGTTCGCCTTCTGGGGCTTTACCCTTTTGGAAAAGTAGCCTGAGATGCCCTGTAGCAACCCCCTTGTGGCATCCGAAGTGAGCTGCTGCCCGGCATTACGGTTGATCGTGAAGCTTCCGCCGGCAGCATTGCCCATATTGGCAAGTGTGCCATTTACTGCGGTTACTTCCGGTGCGTACGGCAGGTTAAGCCCTTTCTGCCCGTCAAGGTCATAGGCCGAGAGGTCTACCGGTATGATCCTGCCGTCTGTTTCAAGGGATACCACCTGCAGTTGCAGGCGGCTGGTTTGGAATTTCGCTGTGGCTGTTACGATATACCCTGCGGGAAGCGTGACACCTCCAAGCCTTGCAGGCTGCAACAGGCGCAACTGCACGGTGCCCTCGCCGGTAATTTTTACTGTTTGGTGCACACAGGCCCTGAGCGAATTGGCAGGCTGTACCATAGCGGCTGCTTTACCAGCATTATAAAAATTACTTTGCATTGCCCGGGCTGCTTTTTGTAACGCCAGGGAATCAGGTACATTTTGGACGAGGCGGGATATTATAGCCTTCTTTGCCGGCAGCACTTCCAGATAGTTGCGGTTTTCTTTCTCTTCGGCTTTTTTGCCGACACTGTCTTTACTTCCTCCTGTTCCTGGGAAATATTTCGCTGCCATCTGGTACGATTTTTCCATGAGTTGCAGCCGGTCGAGCGAGCCGTTGCGGGACTGGCTTTGCTGCCCGAGTTGCTCCCTGAGCTTTTCATTTTCCTTACGTAAGGCTTCCTGCTCCGGGTTTCCCCTGTAGAAGCTGCTTAGGGAACGTTGCATATTTTGATAGCTGCCCAACGCAGGGTTAGCTGTCCTTCCCTGCGTGGGAACATCCGGTGCTTCCTCAGGGTCAGCCTGCTTAGCCGCACTAGCAATGCTGTCTGCGTGCCAGTAATCCGATAAGGTCATCAGCGCTTCCCGTTTTGCCTTTTCCTTTTCCCTGAGCATTTCCTGCTCGTATGCTTTGCCCTTATCCCCGGGCAGCGCGTCCTCCGTGGCCTGTGGTACCGCATCGTTGATGCCGATCGCAACAGCCTCTGTGTTTTCCTGTTCAGAATCTCCGAAGATGAGATACAGGCAGGCTACAAATAGAATGGCCATTACGCCGAACACCAGTGGCTTTTTAAGCTTATCCTTAGTTATCCTGTTTTGATTCCCTTCTCCGGCAGGCTGGCCGCTATCCAAAAATCGGCTTTTTGCTTGTTTACTCTCTTTCATTGTTTCCGTTTTTAAGTTCTTTCGTGTTTTTTACTTCCGTCCCCTTATCCATGCCCTTTGCTAAGGGGTTCGTGATGTGCGTAACAGGCATTTCCCTTTGTTGCCCGACCTGCATGATAACCTGTATAAGTACTGCCAGCGTGATGATCAGGTAGCCTGCGAAACTATACAGTACCACACGCTTCCTTTGCTCCTGCGGCAGCTGCTTCCAACGGCTGTCCAATTTGTCAAGCCATGGTTTCAGTGATAATTGAAGCTTTTTCATTGCTGTCTTATTAGCGTTCCACAACTTCCATATCCTTGTTCTCCAAGACGCGGAATTGCTCCATCGTAAAGCCCTGCGGGTTTTCATCGGATCGTACTGAATTAACCAGCAGGCATGAGGTTATAAGGCTTCTTCGCGTAACATTGCTGGAACGGATGATGTATTGCCTGGCATAGGTCCGCACCGTGTATGGGTAGCGGTCAAAGTCACACTGCACGCTGTCCACCTCGGTACGCTGCTGTACATTGCCCGAGATGATACGGCTGTAGTAGCCCTTTTCTGCAAGGTCCTTGTAATAATTAAAGGCGCTTTTATCCGCGAGGTTGAACGCCCTTCGCATGTTGCTCTCAATCGCAGCCTTATCCGGTGCGAGGGTAAAGAAAAGCTCGTGGAAGCGCCTGACGTGTTCACGCGCCTCTACCGGGCGGTTCACCGCTGCATCCTGCGAGAGGGCGACCATCAGCGACTTCCCCTGGTCCAGTACATATACCTTCTCACGCTGCTCGCGGGCAAAGCGGTAGGACTCCCAGACCGCATAGCTCGTGATGCCCAGGCAGACTGTGGAGAAAATAATGGCATACAGCCGGATCTGTCGGAAGCTGTTCTCTATGTTCCTTAAGGTTTTAAATTCCATAATTCCATTTTAAAAGTTAGTGGTTCATAAGCCTCCCGCTGATATTTCCCGTAGCAGCTCCCGTGGTTGCGCCTGCAATATTGCCCGCCTTCTGGGTCGCCTGGTTGACATTCCGCGTATAGTTCCCCGCTCCGCCGGCCTGTATGATCCAGCCGGTTACCGTCGGAATGGTAAAATAGCCGATAATGCCGATGATCATAAAAATGATATACACTGCATTGGAGGTATCCGGAATAAAAGTGGGGTCGGAAAGCTGTTCAATGTCACGCTCCAGTATGAGGGATTGTATCTTAGCAAGCATAGCGCTGAACAAATCCGAAACCGGAAGCCACAGGTACACGCTGATGTACCGCGTGAGCCATTGGTGCAGGGTCGACTGGAAGCCGTCCCAAACCGAAATGGCAAACGAAATAGGCCCCAGTATCGACAGCACAATCAGGAAGAATGTCCTGATGGTATCAATTACCAGTGCCGCTGCCTGAAACAGAATTTCCAACAGTTCCCGGAAGGCATTGCGTATATCCTGCTTCAGCTGGTACATCCCGCGCTCAAGGTACATCCCTGACATGGTAGCAAGGTCCGAAGGTGACCAGCCCAGTTCTTCGAGCTGCCGGTCGAACTCCTCGTCGGACACCAGGTACGCCGTCTCGGGGTTGCGCATCATCGCCTCATGCTCCAGCTGGTCCTTTTGCGCCTGCAGGGCATTGAGGTCCAGTACCTGTCCTTCCAGTATGCCATGCGTGCCGGTAACCACCGGGCTCAGCACCGCGTTCATCGTACCCAGCACCATAGTGGGGAAAAACATGATACACAATCCCAGGGCAAAAGGCCTGAGCAGCGGGAACATATCGATCGGTTCGGCACGGCTGAGCGCCTGCCAGACTTTCAATGCCACGTAGAACAGCGCACCCAGCCCGGCAAGCCCTTTGGCGACAGCCGCCATCTCTGCCGAGAGGGGCAGCATCTCATCATAGAGCGCACGCAGCATCTCGTGCAGGTTGGTGAATTCAATTTGCAGCACCATGTCCTACCAGTATTTTTGGCCGGAGGTTCCGTAGAGTTCCAATACGCGCTGGGTATCGTTCCGCTTCTTGGCCCTTATGAAGCTGACCGAGATGTTCTTATGGGTATAGTAGCGCACCAGGTTGTAATAGTCACGTACTTCCTTGTATACCCTCTCGATAATGTCCATGCGCTCCTTATCATTAAGGGAAAGCGACGAGGCATTGATAATTTGGCTCAGCTCATTGAGCAGCTCTGTACTTTCATTAAGCAGCCTGGAGTAACCAAAAGCGATAGCGCTGAGCTCCTGCGGGCTGAAGTTCGGGTCGTTGAGCATATGCCCGAAATTCGTGACATACATGTCTGAAATATCCCCGACCAGAAGTACCGTCTGCTGTACCTTGCGCGCATCCCGGACCAGGTTGTTGACAGCTTTCAGGGCGTCATAATATTCCTTGCCCTGTTCATATACTTTCTTTACTTCCTTAAAGCTGTCCAGCGTGTTACTCGCCGTTGCCGAGGCTTCAATGATCTGGTCGGCGGTGTTGATAATGCTCTGCGCCAGGTTGCCCGGATCGGTTACCACCCATTGCGCCCTTGCCGGTGCGGCTGCCAGCAACAGGGCAGCCCACACCAAATAAAATGCTCTTTTCATAGTATTGATTTTAAATTATTGTAATTATGTCTCTCGGCGCTGTGCCGCGATACGCCGGATGGCGAGCTCTACGTTGCCACCTAATTCCGCGGCCAGTTCCATCACTTCCATCTTTTCGCTTTCCTCCGTGGTATAGGCGAGGTACTCCTCAAGGCTCACCTCGGTGGCATATACCGCCGACTGGGTGCCCCCAAGGCCGATCCACACTTCTTTATAGAGCCTCGACGGGTCATTGTTCAGGTTAATGGAAAGCACCTGCGCCTTTTCTTTCTCGGTAAGCCCAAGCATGGCCTGGATGTCATCAAACTTGTTCATGTATTTGCGCTGGTCCAGCAATATCTTACAATCCGAATTGTTGATGATGCTTTCCTTTACTATCGGCGATTGTATGATGTCATCGACTTCCTGCGTCACCACGATGGCCTCGCCGAAGAATTTCCGGACCGTCTTGAACAGGTACTTGATGTATTCCGCCATGCCTTCCTTGGCAATGGCCTTCCACGCTTCTTCGATCAGGATCAGTTTGCGCTGGCCCTTGAGCCTTCGCATCTTGTTGATGAAGACTTCCATGATAATGATCGTCACGATCGGGAACAGTATCTTATGGTCCTTGATGGCGTCGATCTCGAACACGATAAACCGTTTCGACAGCAGGTCGAGCTGCTTTTCGGAATTAAGCAGGTAATCGTATTCGCCGCCCTTGTAATAAGGCTCCAGTACATTCAGGAAATTGGCGAGGTCAAAGTCTTTCTCCCGGACCTGTTTGTCCTCCAGTACCGCCTTGTACTCGTTGCGCACATAGTCGTAAAAGCCATTAAAAGAAGGGTGTTCCTGCTGACTGATACGTCCGATATAACCGCTTACGGCGTTGGAAAGCGCCACCTCTTCCGAGCGTGTCGGTGGTTCGTCATCCCGCTTCCATAAAGTCAGGATCAGGGTCTTAATGCTTTCCCTTTTCTCAATATCAAATACGCCATCATCCGTGTAGAAGGGGTTAAAGGCGATCGGGTTATTTTCCGTATAGGTAAAATACACCCCATCCGACCCCTTGGTCTTCCCATGGATAAGTTCACACAGGCCCTGGTAACTGTTACCGGTATCAACCAGTAATACGTGGGCACCCTGCTCATAATACTGCCGCACCATGTGGTTGGTGAAAAACGATTTTCCGCTGCCGGAAGGCCCCAGTATGAATTTATTACGGTTGGTAATAACGCCTTTTTTCATCGGCAGGTCGGAAATATCCAGGTGGATCGGGTTGCCGGTCAGCCGGTCAGCCATCTTCAATCCAAAAGGCGACGGAGAATCCCTGTAGTTGGTTTCCTGGCTAAAGAAGCACAATGCGGGTTCGATGAAAGTATAGAAGCTTTCCTCGCTGGGGAAGTCGCCCGCGTTGCCGGGGATGCCAGCCCAATACAAGGTGGCCGCGTCGGTGGTATTGTGCCGGGGCTTGCATTCCATAAGAGCGAGCGCGCTCCCGGTATCGTTCTTGAGCTGCTTGAGTTCCCCCGGGTCATCTGACCATGCCATCACATTGAAATGGGCACGGATGCTCGAAAGTCCGAACGAATGGGCTTCGTTCAGGTAGCGCTCAATCCATTCCTTATTGATCTGGTTGCTGCGGCTGTATCTCGCCAGGGAGTGCATGTTCCGGGCGGACTTTTCAAACTTCTGGAGGTTGTCGGTGCTGTTATCCAAAAACAGATATTGGTTGTAGATATGGTTGCAGCCCAAAAGCAGCCCGACGGGCGCGGCAACGGACAGCCGGCAGTCACTGCGGTCCGTCGAGAGCTTTTCAAACCTGGTATCGGCACTGACGCTGCCCGGCAGGTCATCAGTATCCGATAAGGTGTGCACACACAGCCTCTTGTTGCCAACACGCACCTCTTCCCCGTGCAGCGCTATATCCTGCAACGGTTCGGCTTCTGCGGTGGATAAGGTCAGGTATTGTTCCAACAAGCCCGGTCGTTCGTCCGTACCTACAATATCTTCTTCACTCATCCTGGTGATCCTGACAAGCCCGGAATCGTTAATAATACGCTCAAATTGCGCTACGGCTTCCATAAATTGGTGCACCGTTTCTTTATCACGGGCCTCTTTAGGGACCAGCCTGCCACGGCACAGCGATGAGAAATTGCTCTGCATCCGCATGCGCTCCTTCGTGGTTTTGGTCAGGAACAGGTAGCAGTAATGGTTCAGGAACGGACGCTCGTTAAAATGCTGCTTGTACGACCTGCCCAAAAAGCTTAGCCCTTCTTCTGCAAGGTCGGGTGTGTAGCTCTCCTTTATAAACCAGTCTTGTTTGTGCACCACCGAATAATCGGGCAGTGTCTTGACCGCTTTATGCCAGGCGGCATGGATGGCCTCATATTCCGATGAGGCGACTGTAAAAAGTTCCGGCAGCTGCACCGTAAAGCAGGCTGTGATATCAGCATCCTTGCTCAGGATGCAGTTCTCCTCGACAGCCAGCAGCGGGAACTTTTCTTCAAGTGTCCTTTTTTTCGAAGTATTCCTCATGGTTGCTCTTTTTTAGGGTTGGACCTGATAAACCTGCCCGGCTTCCTGCCGCTGGTAATATACTTAGGGTGCCGTTTCCTGGCAGCTAGCTTCATAAGCCCATGCTCGCCATGTTTCCTGTTCAGGGCGAAGGTTTGCCAAACGAGCAGTGACGCTCCACCGACTCCGACTCCAATGCAGCCGAAAGAACTAACCCCTGCAATGTAGAGGATCATGACCAGCACCAGTATGCCGAGCAGCCCACCGGCAAAAATGAAAAGGTACTGTGCCTTCAGCCCTTTGAACTCCACCGTCCTTCCAATCCCTTTATTGATATTGTACTTATTCATAATGTCCGTTTACAGGAAGAAGGATTGCAGGATTGTAGCAGCGACAATAAGGAAGATACAGGCGCCAAACCAACTGGCCGCTGTTTTGCTGGTGTCCGGGTCGCCACTGCTGAATTTGTTATACACCTTTACTCCGCCAATGAGCCCGACCACCGCGCCAATAGCGTAGATGAGTTGTGTGGCAGGGCCAAAATAAGAAGTGACCATCTGGGTGGCTTCTGTAATACCTGCCGAGCCGTCGCCTTGGGCGAAAACTCCGGTTACTGCCAGCAGCGATGCTGCTGTAAACAGTAGTTTTCTGCTTTGATTTTTCATAACATTTACCGAATTAATATTATTAATTACCTGCTGAGTGCAGGATAGTGTCAAATATCTATCTCTCCCTAAACAAAAAAAATGGTGCGTCTTTTATTGGCAGTACTTGATACCCACCGTCGCAGAAAGTTTTATAGTGCAGGAATATTCCCCAATTCAACAGATTATATGCAGTGACTTTACTTGTTAAAGTAGACAGTCGTCTATTGTACAATCGTCTACTTAGGGCGAATTTGGTAAAATGGAAAATATTCAGGCAAAATTTGGTAAAAGAGTCAAGATGCTGCGAATCGCTGAAGGTTATTCTCAAGAAAAACTCGCTGAACTTTCAGATTTAGACAGGACATATATACCTGGTATTGAAAGTGGGAAACGAAATGTTTCCCTGGTGGTTGTTGAAAAGATAGCTAAGGCTTTTAGAATTACCTTATCAGAATTATTAAACGAACTCTAAATAAATTTAACAGTACATGAGGTCAAACCCTTTATTAGTAGAGTTGCGAAAACTTAGAGAGTCTTCAAAATATGCCGTAGCGCAAGGCACTTCCTCTAACCTCGATAAATTCAAAAGATACCTTCACATTGAAAGAGATGTTGAAATTTATTTAAAAGAAATCATTACAGGTGCCAATGAAGTAAATACAGCACAGCTTATCTTGGTGTGCGGTAATGTTGGAGATGGTAAATCACATATATTGTCCTACTTGCATGACAAGCTGACCGATGAAATTTCAAAATTTATTGTACACAATGATGCTACTGAAGCTCATAATCCAAAGGAATCTTCTAACGAGACCCTTTACAAATTACTCGATGGTTTCAAGGATAAGAATGTAGCGGCCTCCAATGATAAAATAATTTTAGCCATCAATTTAGGGACGTTAAGCAAATTCATAGAAGAATACGGTGCGGAATTTCAGCTTTTAAAAACCTATATCGCTAATAACAGGATACTGGATAATGAACTAATAACTAGTGACGCATTTGACGCGAAAAGTAACTTCCATCATATTAACTTTACCGACTACCATTTATACGTATTAACGGAAAAGGGGCCTGTATCAGATATTGTTTTATCGCTGCTGGAGAAGATCATAACGGACAATGAGGATAATGTAATATATAAAGGATATAAAGATTATAAGGCAATATGTCAGGATAAAATAGATTGCCCCATTTTGTATAATTACGAGTTTCTATTTGAAGAGAGAAACAGGGTCATTATATCGCAGTTGATTATAAAAGCGATTATTGTTTATAAAGAAATTGTCTCTGTCCGGACGCTGCTCAATTTTATTTACGATATTATTGTGCCGGTTGATCTTTCTGTATTAAGCGATACCGATTACTTCGATGTAGTGGAAAAGATGCAGGCTGCGGAATATATCGCAAACTTAACTCCGAATTACCTATTCGAGCATCCTGAGCTTTCCAGCTTGTTTGAAAAAATGGAAAATCTGGATCCCTGCAATTCAAGGAATACATCGACCGACGAAACGCTGTTGACATTGGTGAACACTGAAAACACATTCCATATCTTTTCTAACCATATTTCTGGTAAGTACCTTCAAAATATGGAAAACAAGCTGGAAAAAGGGAAAATTTCCGCATTAAGGTTGTCCCGTTTCTTTATACGTTTAAACTATTTCAGCAATTATTTTGAAAAAGACTATTTGAAAGACAGTGATTACGACGAGTATCTAATTTCGTTGTTTCATTACAATAACCACAACATTACATCTCTGCAGAATATTTACGCACTTGTTGAAAATGCCGCAAGCAATTGGAATGGCGATCCAAAAACAAGTGGCAAGGTAATCGTTAACGTAGGCAGAAAGCAGACAAAGTACCGCATATTCAAAGATTTTGAAGCGGTTCCTGATATTGATTTTTTACCGCAGAAGGATAATACCGTCCTACACCGTTTTACACAAGAATTCGTCATATCTTTTAAAATTACAAACGACAGGAAGCCGCTGAAGATAAACGTGGATTTCAGTTTATTTAAAATACTCAAAATGATTTCTAAGGGATATCGTCCTAACAAAAAGGATAACAACAATTACGTGTATTTTGTTAGCGCCATCAATATGCTAATCAGTCAAAACAATAGACAAGCTCCTTTGTATATTGACGAGGTGAATGTAGGAAAGCCTGTTGATTACAAGTTTTCAAAAAGTGCCTTTAGCGGTTTTAAATTCGAGGTGATATGATGCAGATAGAAATAGATAATAATGAGATAAATGGTCTTCAATCGAGATATCTCAATAAAGATCAAAAATTCAGGGGCCATTATACAGGAAATAAGATCAAGTTATTGCCCTTTAATACAAAGTTAAGCGGTGGCACTTTTGATGAAGATTTCAAATCTTTTCAGGGAGTAATAGGTGAACTATTCAGGATACTGAATAACAAATCACAAATTGAGCTAAGCGATAGTGCGAAGAATTTTAAATCGGAGCTGAAAAGAACGATCCTTAACAATGCCGAGGGTAAAGTCCAAACAGAAAATGGCGAAGAACTGAAAAATATACTATCCTCTTTATATTTTGACGAGGATAACGGCCTGGTAAAATTTAATATCAAGACCTTATCCTATATGAACTTTATGAGTTCAAATAATGTTATCAGGGAAATTTCAAAGTTCTTATTCGAGATATTTCTGAATGATGATTTTGGCGACAGCATCTTCAATGAAGACACTATTGGTGAGAATTTACTAAATCAATTGATAATCCAATGCCTGCCGGAGCTACCAGATGCAGCACTAAAGACAAATCTGTCATCTTACCATAACTTGTTTCCGGGAATTAAAAAGCAATTTTTGGAGGATTTTCAGTTTTTAGCCACCCATAATGCTTTATTCCTAAAACACGTCGAGGATTTTTTTAAATACTATTATTTCCATTACCTCAGCCAAGCTGTCTTGCATTTTAATGATTTTGGAAGTGTACCTGTAAAGATTAAACCTATTTATTATACAATGGATTGGGAGACCTTATCGGAAACTAGGCTTAAAAACCATGCGATAGGTTGGAAAAAGCTCAGTGGCCTTTCGGACTCCATTTTTGCCCATGTTAATACTGCAGAGTTGTTGAATTACATTCAGATTGACGGCAATTCCGTTGGTAATTATAGTAATATCGCTGAAGAATATGCGGTGCTGAATCCGGAAGAGAAACAGAAATTCCGGGAACGCATCTCAGAAATAATTTCTTTTTACATGGATAGCATTGATTTAGTAAGCGGAAGCTGGGAAGAGTGTAAACGCATGATGGATCTCGATATTGCCACGAGGAACTTTACTGATCCGATCTCTAAAGATATATTTAGCCTTTGGTATACAATCAATTATCAGTTTCGCAATACAAAACGTGAAAACGCAGAAGTAAAATATGCTTACGGATTTTATCAGTTTGCTAAGCTTAATTATACAAAATATAGAGGACGATTAGGCAATACCACTGTACTATCGCAAGAGCTTTTACTACTGTTTACAAGGATATGCATAGGAAACGAGGAGAAAATCAGATTGAGGACACTATGGGATAAAATGCAGGACCGGGGAATTGCATTCGATGAAAGCACGAAACTTGAAATTATCAGGTTGTTTGAAAAGATAAATTTAATAGAGAAAAAAAGCGATAGCGGTGATGCACAGTATGTCAAGTCAACTATATAACTACATTTCGGATTTAATTATCAATTACTTTACTGCTCAAAAAATTCAGCCAGGAGAGCGATTCAATCTGTACCTTGAAAATACGGAAAGTATTAAATCATTATATGAAGCCCTAAAGGATAATTCTTCTATTAACGCGGAATCTTTTTCGTATACGCATCCTGAAGGAGGAGAGCCTTATACTACCTTTAGTTTAGCGATAAATGGGGCACAGGTGATAGTGGCATCCAGTACTTCTGCCACAGAAGATTACTTTACAACACTGCGTAATAAAGTAGCAGATCAAAATGACATTTTTAAAGGCACAGCAATATTAATTTTGTTCAGCGGAAAACTGGACAGCCTGCTTGGTGGGAGCGGCAGCCTGATCAAGGAAGGCATGCCGTTACATCACACTCGTTTTAAAAGTCAGATAGAGCAGGACATTGAGCATAACTCTTCACTAAAAAGACATGAGAAGCTAATCTTAAAATCCGTATTGGATAGGAAGACAAAAAGTGTTGTTGAGGATAATAATTCCATATTTGATTATGAACAAGTTGTAAATTCGCTTCAGAAAGGATCAATTGAACGGACCGACTACAGATATCTTGGACTTTTCCCCCAGGCAGAATTAAGCAGTATACAGGGCGACCTTTCTAAAAATCTGGCGGGTAACTTTACTCTATACGAGAAATTCGAGAACATTTCTCTTAATGGAAATCTGGCCACAGATTTAGAACAGGATTTTCCTGACGCAGCACTTACAAGAATTGTAAAAGAGGACTGGCGTGATTTCGACTATTCAGAACTCGTGAGATGGATGGATAAGGAGAAAGAAAAGGCACCGCCGGTTTTTCAAACTGTCGAAGGAGACAATTTACTTCAGACACTTTGGTTTAAGACGGATGGAGATTCCGCATCGAAAAGGAGAAATGTGAACATAATTGTCTTCAACCCTACATTAGAACTGCCTCTTAAAATTACTGTTCGATATGATCAGTTTATGAAGAAAGAGGGATTAAGTGCAAGAAGTCAGTCGAAAGGCGTCGGTGTTTCCACTAGTGGTTTCAGTATTATAGTTGAATGTAAGTCATTTGATGCAGAAAATTTGTTTAGCGTAGTTGAGTACAGGGATCCTGACACAGATAAGAAATATCTTATCAGGATTCTGCACCTGCCATTTAAATCAAACGTCCTTTCACAGTTCGAGGGCAATTTTCTACTGAACATTCAGAAATCCGGCTCTTTTCTTCAGATAAAAGAAAATGCTTCCTTAGTATTTAATCCTGTCGGCGAAATACCGATCAATGATGTAATAAGCCTCAATACGGTTTATAATGTAAGTGAGGAACAGAAATTAGTACTTGAGAACGACTACTCGTTAGCCCAGGAGGATCTAATTCACTTTAATGTTAATCTTTTTGGTATTCAAGTACCGATCGCGATAAAGAATGACTTTGAATTGCCAAAGCCAATTACAGGTTTGGATGTCTGGAAAGACAAAAGGGTGCATAAGCTTGATTTTAAGTACATCACTGATGGCAACACCATAAAATTACTGTTTAAAAACAACGAGAAGACAGTACGGGATGAATTTAGGAACAATCTTATTCAGGAGCAGGAAATCATACATTCTGAAGCATACTCATGGTTCTTGGGAAATGAAAATACTATTACTGTAAATGATATTCAATTAGATGAATCAATTAAGCTGGCCTTTGACAAATTAAGAAACTATTATAGGAACCGTCAAATACAGCCCAGCCTCGCATATCTAAATGCGGAGCTGAAAGGGATTGCATTAGAATTCGTACAGGCTTACATAAGACAGTTAGAGGACCTCAAGGAGAATGCTCCCTTAACAGCGGAACAGAAGAATTTGCTTTGGCTTGGTGTTGTTAAGGAAGTGGGTGGCGAACAGAAAATAAAATTCAGCCCTTTGCATCCCCTAAATGTCGCGTACCAGCTTCAATTAAATGAAGACTTAGGCGATGAAGACATATACAATGCCATACTAAAAAGGTTAAGCCCATACAATCTTGTGCCTTATATAGAAGGAAGATCAAGTGAAATATATGTTCCCATTGAATCAAGCCACTCACCGGAATGGTTGTATTATACCATTTACCTGAATTCTAAGCAAGCGCAGCCAAAAACCTTTGTCTCTGGTTTGGTTGCAGATAAAATTAAAGACTTTACGACAAATTTTGAGTTTCTCTTTGCTCAGTCGAGCAAATCACCTGTAAAGATTAATGTTATTAATGTGGGGGATTGTAAAGAAATTGTTCAGGGTATTTTCGAATATTACAGAAAATACCTGAATAACAACCTAAATAAACGCTTGTCTGAGGTATTGCCCATTGAAGTCAGTATTTATGGCTCCGATAACATTGTTACAAAATTTGAAGAACTGACATTTTATGACCGGGTGGAGGATGTCGAGCGAAATTTAGGCATTGAATTAAAAACTAAAAATTTTGATAAAGAGGATCTTTTAAATGTATTTCTTGGAAAGGTAAAATTCTTTTCCAAAAAGATGCCCCAAAAGACAGAGGATTTTGAATATTCCCATATCACTTTTTATCAGTTTGATATTACAAAGACAGAACAATCCTATGATGAGATGAGCTTAGTTAAGACAGGCATCTCGCTTAACGGTTTGATTGCTGATGTATCTTCGACACCAAGGGTTCAAAATTACCGGACCGGTTTCGGGACAATGGACTTGCCTGGCCAGCCATCAGAGCTGATTAAACTTTCAATATTATTTAATGCCTTCGCCCGCGTTGCTAACAATGGGCATCCCTATGAGAGTAACAAGGCCCTTTGTACTACTATTAATTATGAAATTAAGGTACAATTAGAGAAGCTATACCATAATTCACAGTGGGTCACTTACATTGATCCAAAAGTTGATCTTGACTTTTTTAAAGAGAGTAAGGATCTGGTGATTATTCATTACAGTGATCAGTACAATAATTCCAACGGTTACGATGCTATTACCGTTAGCAGAAAAACCAATCAGTACGAATTTGTAGTGAAAGAGTTTCTGGAAAAACATCATGTACGATTTGATGCGGCTTCAGACACTGTAAACATTATTAATTTTTTTAATGCCATCAACGGGGATTGGTTGCTACGACTTATTCGCCAACAGAGCCAGTTCCCGCGTGAGAAGTTAAGTCTTTTGTCAGGAATCAAATCCTCCCTTACTTTCTTGCATCAGGAAAATATAATATGGGTGCCGATCTCTTTAGAAGAGATATTGAGGGTATCAGGAAATGCGGGATTAAATACCGGCGATGGATTATTTTCTACTAAAAATCTTGGCGCCATCGGTTCATTTAGCGATGATCTATTACTTATCGGCTTAGAATTGTTCGAAGGCGATCTATTAATGTACCTGTACCCTGTCGAACTTAAAATCGGTGGGCTGAATATTGTAAAAAAAGGGATTGACCAGGGAAAAAGAACCGCTCATTTGCTTTATGAGCACCTCAGCAAAGATGGATTCTTAGGTAAGTTTTATCAAAATTTCTTTGGTAAGCTGGCTTTAACTAATGCAGAGAAAATGAAGCTATTTCACGTGTGGGATAACCAAAAGTGGAATTTGATAACCGACAATTACAGGGCTGACCTGATGAATAATAATTTCACTATCAGTAATCGTTTGAACGATACGATAGGGGCTTTTGGGTTGATCCATTTTGGTAATGATGTTTATCAGAGAAAAATAAGTATTGTAAACGGTTTTATGAGGGTTGACCTGCGCGAAGAAGATGGCTATAACTTTCTGGTAAATTCTATTGACGATTTAATCCATCTTTTTCATGAAACGGAGACTACGATTGACAAAAATCTTTTGCTAAGAAATAACTACGCTGATATCACGGCGCCAACATATACATTCCTGGAGCCCTTTGAGGATATCGATCTAATATCCGACGATGCAGACCTGGACGAGGTAAGCGAAGAAATTGTGAATATAGATTTGCCTGAAGAAGCTGATCTGATGCCCTTTTTGGGAACTGGTGAAGGGATAGAAATACTGTTTGGCACTGATTTAAACACGCAAAAACAGGTAATGTGGCAGCCAAATGATACCAACAAAGTGATGCACACTAATACCGGTATCATTGGGACAATGGGGACTGGTAAGACACAATTTACTAAATCTCTAATTACCCAGCTGATAATGAATGCGGATAAAAATATTGGAGATGAGAAATTAGGTATATTGATCTTCGATTACAAAGGGGATTATATTAAGGATGATTTCGTCAATGCTACCAAAGCAAAAGTTCTTGAGCCCTACCACTTGCCCTACAATCCCTTAGCATTAGATGCAACTGACCAATCTAAACCGATGTTGCCCTTGCATACAGCCAATGATATTAAGGAAACCATCTCCAATGCATTCAATCTTGGAAACGTACAAAAGCAAAAGCTACGTGATGTAATAGTTGAAGCATATGAAAGCAAGGGTATCTTTAAAGGCAACAGGGAATCCTGGCTGCAATCCGCGCCGACACTGGGAGACGTATGTAATATCTACTTAGGCAATGAAACTAATTCACAGGACAGTTTATATGCAGCCATATCGAACCTCTCTGAGTTTGAAATTTTTGAGCCGGATACCGCTAAGACCCAGTCCCTGTATACCCTGATTCAGGGTGTTGTTGTCATTAATCTTTCCGGTTATGACGAATCGATCCAGAATTTAATTGTGGCTATAACATTAGATGCATTTTATACGCAAATGCAACGTCACGGGCATAGCTTGATTAACGGCCATAAACGACAATTAAAAAAGATGATTTTAGTAGACGAAGCGGATAACTTTCTGAGTAAAAATTTTACTTCGATCCGTAAAATATTGAAAGAAGGACGTGAATTTGGTGTAGGGACCATCTTATCCACTCAGTTTTTAAACCACTTTGCTACAAGTGAAAATGAATACTCAAACTATATCTTAACGTGGGTGATCCACCGTGTCAATGAAATCAAAACCAAAGAAGTAGACTCATTGTTTTCTCTTGAAACAAAGCAGCAAAGGGAAAACCTTATAAAAACTATAAAAGGACTGGAAAAACACCAGAGTATCGTTAACCTGGCGGGATCTCCTCCAATATTGATTAAGGATAAAGCGTTTTGGGAATTACTTTCAATGTAATAAAATTATAGACTGTATTTAAAAATTATACGAGCTTTAAATACAGTCTATACAAATGTAGTTAACTTCCAAATGAGGCTAAACATCTGTAACTTTAGCGGGTAACGTGGCATCTACATTTTTTAAAATACTTTTGTAAGCATTTAAAAGACTATCTTCTTTATCAGATGGAAACCTATTAAGCATATACAGCGTTAAGTCAAAAGCCAAATTTTGATTTTTTTGTCTGACTTCCATACTGCCATTGTTCCACAAGATATTTTCAAGGTAGCTAGCAGGAAAAACAAAACTTAATTTATTTAAATTTAAAAGTTCACTGGTATCGATATTGTTTAACTTATAATATACATAGATCTTTGCCATCAGTATTAACCCTATCGGTCTAAATAACAAGTGTGAATTATTAGCCCTAGCCTGAATTAAGGTCAAAGCTGAATCTAGAAAATAGCTTTTATAATCAGTTAAATTATTAAACATAAAATCATAAAAATCGGTGGCTATTTTAAAAAGTGCCTCTACATTGTCAAGATCATTAGGCTTCGTCCCAGCTGGAATTTTAAACAGCTTTTTTAAATGTCTGTTGACTGTATGTAAAGTTACCAAATTGGTAAAGTGGGTGCTGTCATCCTTATCCAAGTTAGATTGTTCTGAAACAGAAATAGTGTTGTCAGCTTTGAAAAAACTGTAATCGCTGTACAATTTTCTGGCAACAATCGCGGATATATCGTCTTCATCTATTATAATCCTATCGCCTTTAGAAACCGGTTTAGCATTCGTATTTATGTCTGAGAATAATCTTCTTGTTCTCTTCCTTCCTTCTTCATCATCAATATGAGCTATAAATAGCACCGAATATTGGTCATCTTTAACCTTTTCAGGGGCTTTCTCCAGCGCAATTTTAATTCCTTCGACACGGTGCTGTCCATCAATAGCGAATATTTTTTCATTTCCATCAAAAATCATTATACCCATGGAGGATTCAGAATTTTCGATATCACTTTCATCCAAAACTTCCAGAAACTTCTTAGTTAGATCAAATTCAATCCAATCCGGGACGCCATCAAATACGCCCAAAATAATTGAGTTAAAGAACCGAGAATCGTGACTGAGTAAATATCGTGCTATATCATGTTTGCGTTCTTTTAGTTTTCTTTGAAGCACTTCATCCAAGCTTTCAGCCTCACGGATCTCTTTAACAGTTGATACAGAGTCGGAGATTTGCTTTGCAGTCATCAAAGATGAATAGTAAACCCAATTTCCTATTACACCTCTTAAACATGGCAGAGCTAATTTATAGTTTCTCATTAATATGATTTTTTTATTGACTTGATTTCTACTGGAAAATCGCGATCATTAGCAATAGGTACAAAAAAACCATGCATTGCTTCTTCAATCTGCTCCAAAACTTGCCAGGTAACATTTACCGTAGTGTAAGAAACATATGCTTCAGCATAATACTTCTTCAAGATCCTGTGTATTTTTTTACGTTTCTTAATAACATTGTAATTCAGGTAATCGTTTAGTCTCTCTTTCAATGGCCTATTGGATCCGTCCTCTCCTGAAATCCCGACATATACAACAAATTTCGGTAAATCATTGATTCTGTTTGGAGGCTTAATAATAAACAAATAAATCCCTATGTCATCAGAAGGTATTAATGTATCTAAATCGGGCCTACTGTCGAATTTAAATTCCTGCCAATTGAAAACACAACCTGTTTGATTTATTATTCGATAATACTTCTCCCAGTAATTTGGATCTAGGATGAACGTCTCTTCTGAGTTTTTATATCTCAGCTCATCTTTAAGGCTTAAATAATCTACTACATGAGTAGTATAATTTGCGTCTAATAAATCGAAAGTTGAATCCCTAATCATTTATTATCTTTAAACTGTTCTCAATCTTTTCAGAAAGAAAATCAAAGCCGTCCATATTTGAAAGACTGTTGACTTCACTAGTCAACAACTGAAGACCATCATCAACGTGCATTTTTATATATCGGCCAATATCTTTATCCGTTTTATACAAGCCATAATGCACACAAAGTAAACCCAGGTAAATATCATAGTAATCTCCAAAAAGTACTCCTTTAGAATACTCTTTACCGCTAGCATCCTGGATATCATTTAAATCGAGCTTCCTGTTTTTGGATAGTGAATACGAAAAAGCAATTCTGGCAATCACATTTTCAGTTCCTAAACCCAATTTACGGGTTAGGAAAGCTACTACTTCCTTATTCTTTTTGCTTGTCTTAATTTGCGTAAACATCCTCTTCCCTTTTTAAATCCTTAAATAGCTGGTCAACAGCAAATGCCTTGAAGCTTGACCCTTCACGCTGATTTTCAATTACAAAAACATTATTTACATAAGGTTTTAGGTAATCATACTCCAGTTCCGATAATTCTTTTTCTAATAGTGGGAATAGGACCACCTGTTCCGAAATAGCGGGATAAAATTCCTTAATGATATTCTTAGAATGATATTTGTCGAACTTCTGTAACGGGCTATCAATAAAGACAGGAAATTTAATACCGGACTCATCGACTAATGCTTTTAATAATGCTGTAGCATATAGTTGTTGCTCGCCTTTAGACAACGAATCCTTATCAATGGTAGTATCGTTTCTGTCAAGCAAATCAATATCCATCACATCATCGGTTACGTTCACGCGGATATTGTGAATAAAGTCGCTCTTATGCATGATTTTCCTAAGCCCAAGCATAATCGATTTCTGCAGCGAATATTTTTTATCTTCTTTGATTTTTTGAATAATCGTACTTATCTTTTTTAATAGATTTTCGGTTACTTCATATTTTTTTTGGTCGGTTTCTACTAGCCTGAAATTTTTTTCATATTCAGATAAAACCTTTCTTGTCGAGTTCAGTTTAGCATTCAGGCTATCTGATTCTTCGATGAGTTTCCCTTTGTTTAAGGTCAGTACGGAAATCTTATCTTCTATTTCCTTTTTCTCCTCACGCAGTTTTTTTGCCAATGGATTATCCTTCCTAGCCTCAGCTTGGCGGATTTGGCTATATACCTTGCTAAGAAACATGCGGTTGTTCTTTTCTTGCTGAACAACAGCATTAAACTGATTGGAAAAGGCACCTTTTATATTGTTAAATACTGCGTCAAAATTCCTGGCTTGCTCGACAGAAAAGTCTAAGAGTACCTTTGCTGAATTCGGTTTTATTGGAGTATTTTCTTTATCAGACAAAGTTTGTTTCAAAGCGCGCTCTACAATAATTCTAGTGTCAGTATCTAAGCTAAAAGATTCTAATTTCTTTAAAAGGGCATTAGAAAAGGAATCTAATTCCCGGATCAGGACAGTTTTGTCTATTGAACCGGATTTCTGCTTTTGCTCTAATAAAATCTGTTCCTTTAGCTGCAGCATTTTCTCCCCTGCAATTACTAAAGGGGCGATATCCATTAATTTCTTCAGTTTACCTTTAATTTCAACAGAATCATGTTTTAGACGGTCCCGTTCGGCTTTCATGCTCTGAAGTTCCTCTAAAGTGACTCCGTTACCTTCACGGATTAGTTTTTCCTGAAGGCCTTCACTGATTTGTTTAAGATTATTGATGTCACGATCTATGTTAACCTGCTTGTCGTGATTGATTTCAAGCAAACCAATTAACTCACTTTCCTTAGCAGTTAGCTCGCGTAACTTAGTTTGTTGCATATCAGATGCGGCACTTCTGCGAAGTTTTATCAACAATGTTTCGAGATTCTTTTTTAGGTCTTCGTATTTCTTGATTCCCAGAACTTCCGAATAAGCCTTACTAAGGTTTTTTAACTCTGACTTAGTTTTTGCTTCCGCCAATGAGACTATCTTCTCTGCATCAAAGAAAAAGAACTTGGCTATCTCACGAGGTAAAATGAAATCATTGATAAAAACATCCAAACCAACTTCCTTTGTTAATTCGTTTTCCAGGCCATCGATAAAGATCTTTAATTCTTCTGCATCTTTTCTTAAATTATACGATCTCTTGATAACTACAGACCTACATGGTATTGAAGGGATTAAAATGTCCTTTAGCTCAATTTCTACCGAGAAAACGGGGAGAACTTTTCCATCGCTCTCAAACTCTGTTTTAATGTCCCGATTTAGAAGCGTTTTAATGAATTTTTCGTATCCTCCGGCATTCTTGATATCTTTTTTGTATTTCTCTTCTACTTCACTCATCATCTTTCCGTAAAATACCCAAATTAAAGAAGTAAGGAAAGTGGTTTTACCAAAGCCATTTTTGCCGGCAATAATATTTATATTTTTAGAATTGTTGGGAGAAAACACAATTTCGTTTTCCCCTTTGTAAATTCTGAAGTTATGAAATTTTATTTTACTGATTTTCATTGCTCGTTCTCATTTACAAAATTTTCAATTCTCTTTTCGACATCATTATGAAGGCCATATTTGGATATCATTAATGTTTTTGTTTCCTGTAATGCAATGAGGTTATCAATCAAATGGTAATATCTAACATCTTCTTCGCATACATCCCTTAAGATCCTTCGCTCGGTATCGTCGAGGGATTTAATATTGTTTGTACTTATTTCCTTATTGTAAATTTCCTTATATAAGTCACCGACAGTATGCTCAAAATATCCATCTCTATTCCATATTACCTGAATTGCTATAAGCTCTTGATTGTTTATTAAGGTTACATGCGGGCGATCTTTTTGAATCTCCTTCTGAACAGACAACAGGTCTTTAAGGATCTGGTATCGGTATTCTGAAGTATAATTGCCATTAAATGTCCCGTCTTCCCTGACAGCCTCCTGACCATTTCTTCTGGTATCCGAACGATTCTCGGAGATGTTACGACCTTCAACCAATCTGTTTCTAAAATCCAATAGAGGCTGCATCCAGTTCTGGCCGTTATTTACTAAAGACGACATGGACTTATCGTTCTTAACAACAGTACAGGTCCAACATCCAAATCGGCTTTGTCCACAGGAATTGTGTTCTTTGTTTACCACCACTGTCGGGCACTCGTAATCGTCAGCACTAGCGTCAGCATATATTTGGAACAGAATTGAATTGTCAAATCCCCATGGAGACGGAACGGCATTTATGATGTACCACACCTCGTCTAATAGCATTTCTTTAATTGGAGCATAGGTATAAGTATTGACCGAAGTTTGGTGTTTTGATAATCTTTTTCCGGTCACTTCATGGCGGCGTATTGACCGTTCTCGCGTAGCACTTTCATCGTATCGGGTTCCCAGCAAAACTATTGCTTCCCCCATTTGGTCAACTTGCTCAACAAGGAAATTTGATGTTGGGCGTATTTTCAGCTTATCGGTACACCACCTGAAGGAATTGTTTGGTACTGGGTAGCCTTTGCCGATTACATTGATCCAAAATGTTTCTTCCAATTTAGGTGTAGTTTTTTGAACAAATATTGGTAAGTCCTGATCCCTGGCGGCCTCACTGATTTTTACAAGAACATCCTCGACATAATTTGCAATAATTGGATTTTCAACCATTGTATCATTGCAGACAACATAAACTTTTCTTCTTAGTTGGTAAGGGAACGGCATTTCAGTCCTGATCCTCTGTAAAGCAATCCAAACCAACATTAATAAAACGGTAGAATCTTTACCTCCACTAAAGCCTATAATCCATGGTCTCTCAGATTTATCTGCATAAGCATACTGATCAATGATTTCGGCTATAATTGCTTCAACTTTTTTATTCTTTATAGGGCTCACACTACTTTATATTTGTTACATTTTGGAAAAAATACACTTTATTATCAATCTATGCAAAAATAATTATACTTATTAAAGAATAGGTAACCGGAAGCAGTTATTTTGGTATCGTTTATATTATGTTTTTTTGCATAAAGATAGTTAGGAAAATTTAACCACCGCTGTCTATCCATTGGCTAGGTGGCTGTCCAACAGGGTTGCTATTTTTGTGGATGCCTCCCCAACTTTGCTTTCCAGCAGATTCAAAAGTTCGGTTCCATCGATTTTAGAAATAATACTTAAGGCATCTTCTCTGTTAGAAGGTACAGCCGTCTCACGCTCCAGTAACCTTTCGAGGCTAGCAAGTTCATCAAAGGTAACCCCTGTAGCAAAACCATCTTCTGTGCCGTAAGCCGAGTACCTTCCCATTTCTTCTTCCTCCTCATTCCAGTCCGGTAATATTTTTTCAGCCATTTCTGGCTCTTCCTGCGGAATCTTATAAACCTTAGGTCTTCCCTCATGTCTTTTGTCAAAGTTATCGGTTGTGCTTAAAGTATCTTCCCTTTTGCTTTGGGCGGTACTAGGGGATGAATAATTGGAAGCATCTTTCGGCCTCCCAATAATATCAGGCAATCCGGCCAGCGGATCTTCATTATGTAGTACATTATTTTTTTCTTTTTTTCCTTGTGCTATAACATATACTAACAGCGCAATTGCCAGTACTAACAGGCATATAATAATAGTCTCCATAATTATAATATTGGTTTATATTTATCATCAAAACTCTTTTTAATCTGGTCACTAAACTCTCTGAAGTGATACTCCAGCACATTTTCCAAATAGGAATAGAGGCTCACTTTGTCTTCTCCGATAACCTGTACGATCCGGGTAAGCCTCTCATGGAAATCCTGACGGATATAGACTGATTTTCCTAAACGGGCGTTCCCCTCAGTATTTCGTAAAAACAAGGTTTCGTAGTCCTCTGAAATATTTTTTCGCAGCTTTTTATCTTTACTTACTGAAGGCTCTTTCGAGGGGTGTCGCCTATCTGGGGCAGCTTTCGCCTCAAGCCCTTCCTTACGGACACCGCCTGCCATCATGGACATCAGGTATTGCTCATCGATCTCCCCGCTGTCGCTGTTTTTTTTATCTTCCTTTTCCATATCGATTACAATTCAGTATTTGTAAAAACTCATTGATAAAGGCATCAAGATTGCAGCCCTCCATCAGGCGCTCATCGGCTGGTAACAAGGTGGACCGAAATACTGCCTTTGCATCAGGCTCGCTTTCTTTCCTGAACCGGACGCTGTTTGTAATGGTATTTTTCATCAGTTTTAGCCCAAGCGACCGGATAAATTCGCTATAGGATTCATATAATGGGTTGCGTTCCCTACCATCTACCTGGTTCCAAAAGAGATAAACTTCTTTGATACTGACACTTTGTTGTTTCATCAGTACATCGGTAATTAATTGTGTAAAGACCAGTGTACTTTCCATCACCACCCGGTCAGCGATTATTGGGGTAAATACGTAATGCATTCTCGCCAATGCTTTAATGATCCCTGCCGAGTTTACCGTTCCGGGCAAGTCAAAAAAGAGTATATCTATGGGGGCTTCTGACGAGGCGATTAACGCCTGGGCAGCTTCAAGCGCGTTTTCTGCTTTATGCTGAAGGATAGGATAGGCTTTTTTATTAAGGGTCAGGAATTGCCGGTGCGCCATCTTTTTAAACGCTTCATTTTCCATAACAGCTTTCATATCCCGTTCACGCATCTGCACCAAGCTGTACTGGGGGAAGTCGCAGTCTAATACCGCAACATTGTATCCCAATCGGTAGTGCATCGCACTTGCTACAAGACTTGTAAAAGTGCTTTTACCAACACCTCCCTTTTGGGAAGCAAAGGCTACAAATAATGTGTTGTGCTGTGTTTCCATATTGTTATCCGTAATTATTTATACTTATTTATGATACCATACCATCTTACCGATACTGTTATAGTTATAGGTTGTTTCGTAAGCAGGTATTTATGGCTGCTATTATGTGTAAAGTTGCGAACAACGGTATGCCTGGGCGGGCACATGGCTATAGTTATATTGACACTCACATATCTGCATCCTTACCTTTTTTTGTATTTTTTTATAAATGCCTATCAGTCTGCTTATACCGTATCACTGGCGTTCGGTTGTGCCAGTGTAGCTACATAATTACGTTTATACATGTCAACGTAATTACAAATGCAGGAACAATAGTACACAACTAATTCGCAGATTTTCTCCTTTGGAAGTGATGGGCATTATACGTCTTTCCTTGGCACTGATTTGGCTATCAATGATTTGAACAACAAGCCTTTACTTTGCAAGTACCAAAGTGATTATCCCCAAATATGGATAAACGGCAGGAAGCCGTTTTCATCCTTGCTAAACTTAATCTGTCCAGCAGGGCGGATTTCCTTTCGCAGGAAAGGAGCAAGTTATGTTTTGAGGCACCCGAAACCCAATCGGTGCCTCAAAACAACTTGCCCTTGCAGGGAGCTGGAACATCCCTCCGAAGTCGGGTGTTTTAACTTTAAAATGGATTGATTATGAATGAACAGGATAACGAACAAAGGAAAAAAGGTGGGCGTAAGCCAAAGCTTAACCCAAGTACCCACAGGCATGTGTTTCGTCTGAATGACGAAGAAAATGCAAAACTGTTGTCGCTGTATGAGACTTCCGGTATGCACAACAAGGCAAAGTTTATCATTTCACTTCTGCTGGAGAGGGAAATTAAGGTGGTAAAAATTGATATGCAGGCAATGGAATACCATACGCAGTTGACAAAATTCTACACCATTTTCAGGTCGGTAGGCGTAAATTATAACCAGGTGGTTAAGATATTATACCGCAACTTTACTGAAAAAAAAGCGGCAGCTTACCTGTACAGACTCGAAAAACAGACCCTTGAAATGGCTACACTTTGCAGCAAAATTATTGATCTAACCAAGGTATTTGAGTCACAATACCTCAATAAGAAACAGTAAAAATGATTGCCAAGATTGGTAAGGGAGTAAATATTTTTGGCGCTGTTTCCTATAATCAACAAAAGGTGGAGAGGGAAAACGGCAAGGTATTGCTTACCCATAAGATACCTGAGGCATTTGATGGCCACCTGACTACAGCGCAGATCTGTCGCTCCTTCGAGCCGTACCTATTGGCTAACAACAAAACGGAAAAGCCGGTTAGGCATATTTCCCTGAATCCCGATCCCTCCGATAAAGTCAGTGACGAGCGCTTTATGAAGATGGCAGAGCAATATATGAAGGAAATGGGCTACGCAAGCCAGCCCTACATAGTCTATAAGCACACTGATATTGAGCGTACCCACATCCATATCGTGACAACCTGTGTACAAATCGATGGACGCAAGATCAACGACAGTTATGACCACCACCGTTCTATGGCAGCCTGCCGTAACCTTGAAAAGAAATTTAATTTAAAACCAGCGGATGAAAAAACACAGCAAAATGGCCAGCTTTTTTTCAAGCCTATTGACTATGCCAAAGGCAACGTAAAAAGCCAGCTTGCAGCAGTAATCCGGTATTTGCCCCAATATTATTTGTTCCCTAATCTTGGTACTTATAATGCGCTACTTTCCCTCTTTAATATTACCTGCGAGCAGGTAAGCGGGGAAGCCTATGGCAAACCAAAAAAAGGTTTGGTCTACTTTGCCCTTGATTCTAAAGGAGAAAAAGCGGGTAATCCCTTTAAATCTTCCTCGTTCGGCCGACATGCAGGCCTGGATCATCTCGAAGCGCATTATGAAAAGTCCAGGACGGAAATGGCAAAGCATCCTTCAAAGGCAATACTTAAAAATACTATTGAAGCTGCTATGCATATGGCCGGCGGGGAGTTTGATTTTAAAAAGCAGCTACTCGGACAGGGTATCAATGTCGTGGTACGTCGGAATAATCAGGGAAGACTTTATGGGATTACTTTTATCGACCATGAATCCCGAAGCGTATGGAATGGTTCGCAACTAGGTAAAAATCTTTCGGCGAATATGTTTAACGACTGGTGGAGCAAAGGGATTAAAACAAATTCTGCCCAAGGGCCTTTTGATAGGCAAGTTCCCACCGTGAGTAAAGAAGACGATATGGGTGGGCCTTTTCAATTATACACTAACCGTGACGATAGATTCCTTAGTGTTTTAGTAGGCCTGTTGCCGGAGAGCCATAGTGAGGATTACGAAGAACGCGATTTTGAAAACCGGATGAAGAAAAAGAGAAAACGTAGTAGAGACATATAAGCAAACGCAATCTATTAGTAAATTAATATCACAGATCCTCTTTTTTTGAGGTAATCAAAATATTGTTTTTCAGGATGTTTTCATTCACAAAAGTTGTATATATTTGAGGTTATTTGCTAATTAGCAGGCATTTTATAACGACACAGCATCAATGGAAAATAGACTTTATCCAACTTGGCAACAATTAGAAGAACAGAATAATCCGTTGGCTGTTGGAGAAAAGTCATTGATAAAATTCTTTGATGACAACTTACCAAAAGACCCAAATTGGAAACCAGCACCAGGACTAAAAAATCTTAAGGATTACAAAGGGTGGTTAATATTTGCTCAGCCTTTTTTAAACGGGACAAGACCTGACATTATAATTTTTAACCCACAAGTTGGCCTTGTTATTTATGAAGTAAAAGATTGGAACTTGGACCACTACGAATGGAGAAAAGGGGAAGGACTTTTTGTAAATGACGGACGTGGTTCATACCCAATTAAAAGCCCAATTGACCAAGTTGAACATTACAAAGAAAGACTGATCGGACAATTAGTTCCACACATTGGTGAGTCAATTGACAAAAATGAAAAAAACTTCGGCTTAATTAAAACAGGGGTCTATTTTCACAAGGCACAGACAGAAGTTTGCCAAGAAAAAATTGGAGCGAAAATCAAAGACTTTAAATACTTTCCATTTTTTGGCTATGATAGCTTGTCAGAAAATCGTTTAAAAGAAATTGTCCCCGATGTCCACATAACAAATAGTAAGTACTGGAATAAGGAATGGAATGAAGATATTTTATTTTGGCTTATTCCACCTTTCCACAGCATTGAGCAAGGAACAGTTTTAAAATTGCGTGGCAACCAAGTTAAAGTTGCTGAACCTAAAAGCGGACATTTCCGTGTTCGTGGTGTTGCAGGAAGTGGTAAGACCCAAGCTCTTGCATATAGGGCTGGAAAACTTGCCTCGCAAGGTTATAATGTTTTAATAATCTCATTCAATATAACTCTTTGGCACTATGTCAAAGATATGATTGCACGTTCGCCTTTTGCATTTAGTTGGGGACAATTTACCTTTACCCATTTTCACGGCTTTTGTAAAGACAGGTTAAATGAATTTGACCAAAAGTGGCCAAAATCAGACGGCATTTCAACTGAAGAGTTTTTTAAATCAGTTGTTCCGAATGCAGTCATAAATGCAGTGCAAGGAAAACAACAACAAAAATATGATGCAATTCTAATTGATGAAGGACAAGATTACCATTACGAATGGTATTCAATGCTTGACAAGTATTTTTTAAGTAGCCGAGATGAAGTTTTAATTGTTTGCGACAAACGACAAAACATTTTTGAACGAGAATTAGATTGGCTTGACAAACGTGTAACCAAAGCAGGTCTTGAAAAATTTAAAGAACCTTACATTGACTTGACAGTAACTTTCAGACTTCCTAAAAAAGTAGCAGTGATGTCAAACGAGTTTAGTGAAGTCTTTGCCTTAAACCAAGAGTTAAAAGTTGGCAAGATAGAAGATAATCCTGTTTTACTACATTCTCATCACATTGTGTGGCTAAATATCACCGAGGATGATTGGAAAGATTTTATATTCCATTCATTTCTGCGTTTAAAGAAAGAAGGTTACAGCCCCTCTGACATTGTTTTACTATTGCCAAATCATAAATTGGGGAAGTTGGCAGTTGATTTATTCAAAGAAAAAAACATTGAAGTGAATCACGTATTTGAAGAAGACACAGAAACTAGTTATCACCCACATAAAAAAGCATTTTGGATGGGTGACAGCAGACTTAAAATGTCAACAATCCATAGCTTTAAGGGCTGGGAACTCTTGAATATTGTTTTGTTTATACCGTCAAAAGCACCTGAAAGCAATACTAAACTTGACGCAATTGTTTATACAGCATTGACACGGACAAAGGAAAATGTAATTATTTTAAATGCGAATAAACGATATGAAAGCTTTGGAGAAAAATTACCAAAAAAATGGAACGAACAATAAAACCGCGCTAACATCAGTTTTGCGTCATATTAGCGGAACGAAAACAAAAAGTATTAATCGTAAAATAATTAAATTTATAAGTGTTTAATTTATTCAAAGAAGTGTTGTAGGCTTCCCTTCTTTAGTACGATTTAAAAGTTTTACCTCGCATCAACTCTTGTGGTGTATTGATAGTATTGTGTCCCGAAATCCTTCACTGCGCCAAGCTCCAAACTGTTAATCCAATATTTTAAAGTATAGAAAGTCGAATCAGTCCAATTACAGCCGAGTAATTTCTTGATTTAAAAGGAAAATAATTGTTGATTATGAAGCCTGCCTATTTCTATTAGCGTTGCAAAAAGCCAACTAGTGCATCTGAGAGCCATACACTACGGTCATAACTTTACCCAACTTTAAAGTTTTTAAGTTCAATCCCTTGAATTAAAAAAGTTGGAACATGCAGGGAGAAGATGACATCAGGGCGCTTGCCAAAATAATGGCGTTTATGAGGGCGGTCAGCATTCTTATTTTGCTGATGCACTTTTACTGGTATTGCTATGGCTGGTTCTTAGATAAAGGCTGGACATTAAACCTTGTTAATAAGATACTATCGAATTTCCAGCGTACGGCGGGATTTTTCTCCTATGGGCTGTATACGAAGATTTTTACAATAGTACTTTTAGCGTTAAGCTGCCTTGGTACAAAAGGGGTCAAAAACGAAAAGGTAACCTGGGCCAAGATCAATTCGGTATTAGCGATAGGCTTTTTGTTTTTCTTCTGTAGTGGGTGGATGCTTTCTTTGGGTAACGGGTGGGCTGTAACGGCATACATGGCAATTGTCGCGACCGGTTACATTTGCCTGATGGTCGGGGGAGTCTGGTTGTCAAGGCTTTTGAGAAACAGCTTGATGGCAGACGTTTTCAATACCGAGAACGAAAGTTTTCAACAGGAAACCCGGCTTATGGAAAATGAGTATTCCGTCAATCTGCCAACCAAATTCTACTACAACAAAAAATGGAATAATGGCTGGATCAACATTGTCAACCCCTTTAGGGCAACTATAGTATTGGGCACGCCCGGTTCGGGTAAGTCCTTCGCAGTGGTTAACAATTACATAAGGCAACACATCGAAAAAGGCTTTTCCATGTACATCTATGATTTTAAGTTTGACGATCTTTCCACTATAGCCTATAACCACCTGCTAAGGCATGCTGACAAATATACAGTCAAGCCTAAATTCTATGTTATCAACTTTGACGACCCGCGCCGCAGCCACCGCTGCAATCCCATCAATCCTGATTTTATGACGGACATCTCTGACGCCTATGAATCGGCTTACACCATTATGCTGAACCTGAACCGCAGCTGGATACAAAAGCAGGGCGACTTCTTTGTAGAATCACCAATTATTCTTTTGGCTGCCATCATTTGGTTTTTAAAGATTTATGATAACGGTAAATATTGCACTTTTCCACACGCTATAGAGCTGCTGAATCAAAAATATGCGGATGTTTTTACAATATTGACTTCTTATCCCAACCTTGAAAATTACCTGTCACCTTTTATGGATGCCTGGCAGGGCGGCGCACAGGATCAGTTACAGGGGCAGATCGCCTCGGCTAAAATACCGCTATCAAGGATGATTTCCCCGCAGCTCTACTGGGTGATGGCCGGTGATGATTTTTCCCTGGACATTAACAATCCTAAGGAACCAAAAATACTTTGTGTAGGCAATAACCCCGACCGCCAGAACATATATTCTGCCGCCCTTGGACTTTACAATTCCCGTATCGTGAAGTTGATAAATAAAAAAGGGCAATTGAAAAGTTCGGTTATAATTGATGAGCTGCCTACCATTTATTTCCGCGGGCTGGACAACCTAATTGCGACCGCGCGTAGTAATAAAGTTGCCGTATGCCTCGGCTTTCAGGATTACTCGCAGCTTACAAGGGATTACGGGGATAAGGAGAGTAAAGTGATACAAAATACCGTTGGGAATATCTTTAGCGGCCAGGTTGTTGGTGAAACCGCCAAGAGCCTTTCAGAGCGCTTCGGTAAGGTGCTGCAGAAACGCCAGAGCATGACCATCAACCGGAGTGACAAATCCACTTCTATATCCACACAACTCGATAGCCTTATCCCTGCCTCTAAAATTTCTACCCTGACGCAGGGTATGTTTGTAGGTGCGGTATCGGACAATTTTGATGAACGCATTAAACAGAAGATCTTCCATGCAGAGATCGTGGTTGATACGAAAAAGGTTGCAGAAGAGGAGAAAAATTATAAGAAGATTCCAAGCATTAGAAATTTTACTGATAACAAAGGAAATGATATACTTAAGAGGGAGGTGGAGGACAATTACAGGCAGGTAAAGCTTGACATTGTAAACATTGTTTACAGTGAACTGGAACGTATTAAAAATGACCCTGAATTGGAACACCTTAAGCCTAAAGGCTAAACGGGGCTTGCAATCACAAGCCCCGTTTAGTAATATATTATTTTTCAAAAGCGAAAGCAACTTGGTGCTCATCGTCCAAAATTAACCGTGCGTTAAATTTTTTGCCGGATTTACTGACCATTCCCTTAAGTACATTTGTGGTGCTGTTCTTGACCAGATTTTCAATTTCTGCAGTGGGTAGTATCGTACCGCAGACTTTTCTAAACTGAAGCCAGCCACATTGCTCAGCGGGGCACTTTACCACTTTGTCGGAAATATGCAGGTGGTGCTCTCCACACTTAGGGCATAGCAGTTCCGGGACAGCTTCTTTTTTAACAGGAGCTTTTAATAATTCCTCAGTGATGCTTTTGGTATAAGCCTCAATTTCAGATTGGAACTTTTCGCTGGAGAATGTACCCTGTTCAATACCTGCCAGTGCGATTTCCCATTCTGCTGTCATGGCTGCTGAGCCTATAGGCATATTTGCCACGATATCATATACAGCAAGTCCTTTTGAGGTTGGGATAAGTGCTTTACCCTTGCGTGCTATATATTGCCGCTCCAGCAGTCCTTCAATAATCGAAGCCCTTGTGGCGGGCGTCCCCAGGCCAACCTGCTTTAAATCCTGCTTTGACGCTGCGGTGCAGTTTTCGGAAATGATATATTCCATTGCGGATAAAAGGCTGGCTTCTGTATACAGCTGTGGCCCGGCATGCTGTTTTTGCTTTATGGTGCTGGATGTGATAGTTACCCGGTCACCTTCCTTTAACTCCGGTACATTTCTTTCCTCGTTAGTATCTTCGTCAAAGGTGTTCTGTATGGACCGCCAACCCGGCTCAGTTACTTCGGAAGCGGTCAGGCCGAAATCATAATGCAGCACCTGCAATGTAATACGGCTGACTTCTTTAGTACAGGCTTCAGAAACTGATTCCAGTAATCGCAGGGCTATCATTTTGTAGATTATATCCTCTTTTACCGACAAGGCAGATGGTAGCTTTTCCGTAATAAGCAGCCCATGGTGGTCGGTAACCTTGCCTTCGTTGACAATGTGCCTGTTAAGCCTTCCAAATTTTATCGTGGTAAGATGCTTGCCAAGCTCGGGGTCGTGTTGAAGGCTTCTTATTAGCCTAGGTATTCCTTCCCATACATCTTGCGTAACGTATTTACTGCCGGTGCGCGGATAGGTAATAAATTGCTTTTCGTATAAGCTTTGTGCAATTTCAAGAGTCTCGGATGCTGTTAACCCATATTTCCGGTTGGCTTCCTTTTGCAGCGCTGTCAGGTCGAACAATAAGGGCGCGGGTTCATGGACAGTTTCCGATAGTACAGCGGATACTGTGGCATGGCTATGGCGCTGTACTGATTTTAAAACATCTTCGGCTTTCTGCTGCGTATCGAAATGTAGTGCACCATTGCTCCTGAACTCTATAAACGACTTGGTATGTAAAAGCTGAAGCTGCCAGTATATCGCGGGTTTATGGTCGCGGTGTTCAAAAAATCTTTTGCAGACCAGCCCCAGGGTAGGCGTTTGCACACGGCCAAGGGAGTAAACTCCTGTACCTGCTGCGATACTAAGCGCCTGTGAAGCATTAATTCCAACCAGCCAGTCGGCGCGGCTGCGTGCCCTGGCAGCGAGATACAGGGTTTCAAACTCTTCTCCCGGCAATAAATTGGCAAAACTCGCTCTGAGGGCCCTTTCGGTCAGTGAGCTGACCCAAAGCCTTTTAAAAGGTTTCCTGCAATTCAGGTACTCGTATATGTAGCGGAAGATGAGTTCTCCTTCGCGGCCGGCATCCGTCGCAGCGATAAGGCTTTCGCTTTTTCTGAACAGCTCCCCAATAGTAATCAGTTGCTTTACGATCCTTTTATCGGGCAGCAGCCGTTCATTTCCTGATCCTTTTCGCGGGGTGAGTATAAAGGGTGAAGGGATTATAGGGAGGTTATCTTTTTGGAAACCGCTCAGGCCATAATCTTCTGGCAGTGCCAAAGTCACAAGGTGCCCCAGGGCCCAGGTCACATAATAGCCGCTTCCCTGAAAAAAACCTTCTTTTTTTTCCGTAGCGTTTAACAGTGCAGCCAGTTTACGGGCCACGCTCGGTTTTTCTGCAAGTACTGTAATCATGATGTTTCATTTATGTTTTATATCTTCCTGCCTCTCTTTTTCGCAGGGGCATCTTCCTTATCCTGCTGTTTGTCAGCGATATTTTCTTTTTGCTGTTTTTTATCGTCTTCCTTTGTAGGATTACGATCCTGGCTCATTTTACTTTCAGCAGTTGCTTGCGATGTTTGCGGGCTAGTCTCTGGCAGGGCCTCCTCTTTGGATTTGGATGGGTTATTAAAGGAAAAGCCAACTTTCCCGCTTTCGCTGTTGTAGGTGATGTACCCTTGGTACTCCTTATCATTCTTGTCGATTAGCCCTGTGATATATACAGTCATTCCTTCTTTGAACTTACTGTATTGTTCCTCGGTCAGTTCTTTGCCCCTGAATTCCCTCGGTGCTTCATCATAGGTTTTGCCTTGGGACTGGTTTTGGCCCTGGTTGCGGTCAAATATAAATTCGACATAACGTTTGTCGGCATTAAACTGCACTGTGGCGTCAAAGGGATCTCCATTCTTGGAGGTCATCCCCTCAAGATAAAGCGGCTTACCTTCCTGCAATGCCTGTTTTTGCTGCTCATCCAGTTTGATGCCCTTAATCTCATCAGGTATCTGCATCCACTCTGCCTTGAAAGCAACAAGTTCGTTGGTTTTGCGGTCAACACTTATTACTGACGGCACAAATTCGCTTGTCTTTTGGTTGTACAGGTCTACGACCCTGCCCATATTTCCTGTTTTAAGCAAATTCTCTTTATCTTCTTTCGAAAATTCATGTCCAAAGAAGGGATAGTTCAAATTCGGTTCCTTGCGTATCCCGTGCATGGCAACGACTACCTGTCCGGCATCGTTGGTCTGAAGCGAAAGCCTGGCATCCAGTTTCGCCACAGCATTACCCATGGTGAGTGTTAACGGCACCAGGTCGTTGGTCTTAAACCCTTTAAGCAGGGGTTCTATCAGGTTCATCTTTTCCAGGCGTTCCCTGCTTAGTCCTAAATTATTCAGGGATTCCCAATTTACTTGTTCGGGCTTAAATTTGTATTCTTCTGTTGTTTCCATTGTAGTATGATTTTTATGTTGATATTCGGAATTGATAGCATATTTTGAAAGCAGTTGCTGCGCATCTGCCCCCAGGTCATTGAGGTAACCCTGCAGTTCGCGGCCAATTTCTAATCCGAGGGAGAAGGGTACGCGGAAAAAATCAAATCGCGTTGGTTCCTTGAGTTGCCGCGTGAAGTTGCCGAAGAAGTTGGAGAAAAAGTCACCGTGGCGTTCAATCCGTAGAAAATCAGGTTGATTCTTATGGTTTATGTCCGCTGCTTTTACCTCGCCGTTCTTCGTTAGCTGTGTTACAGCCCGCATTTTATTTTGCTTCTTGTCCAGTACAAGCAGCATCTCATTCAGTTCATCAGGATGTCCCGGTATTTGTTGATTGTCTTCCATAGCTGCCGATTTTGCATTTTAAAGCTATGCCTTTAGGAATTTGCAAATGTGCGTGGGAAGCCTGAAGCAGGGCTTGTCACTCCCTGGCTTGTAATCCCGGTAGCCTTTTTTGGAAACTGTCGCGGATAAATTGATGCACATCAGAAAGCTTGTAATAAAGTTTTCCGCTAATGGTGTAATAGGGTAGCCTGCCGCCGGAACGGTAGCGTTGAAGGGAACGTGAGCTGATCTTTAGCATCTGCAGTACGTCCTGGTTATCCAATAGTTCTTCGCCATCAATAGCTGTATGGCGCTGTTCCACCTGTAGGATTTTCTCGGCCAGCAAGTCAAAGCGTTGCATAACACGTTCCATCCAGGCATGAAATTCATTTCTGTCGATGTTCATGATAATACGATTTAGAATTAAACTAGCCACAAGTTTGTCATTACAGTAAACTTTATCCGCCAAGGTGTGCCAATGGGCAGAATATTTTTTTTATGGTTGCTGTAGATCATAAAAAAAAACAGCCCATCGGCTGCTTCACTTCTCTAAAGGTCCTTGTCCATATAGTCTTCCAGGGAGTCCCGTAATTGGTCAATAAATAACGTCCGCTTGCCGGAGCGGTCTTTCATGCGGTGAAAGGCGTGATGGATATCGCCCAGCGATATTTTAAAAAGGCTTTGAAAAATCAGGCTCAGCTTTCGGATGCCTATCTTACCATGGGATAGTACCCCGGAAATATATAGGGCGTAAATGAGTTCTATAAGGGCATTTTTAGTGCCTGTCCATTGCAGGTCCTCCGGAATATCCAGTAAACCGAAGTTAACCGGCGTTTCAGGATCAATCCTTGACAAAAGATAAATGTAGGTATGGTCCTGGGCTATAAACCTTGCGACCAGATGGTCATAATAGGTGGAATACTGGCTGTCCATCTCAAAGTAGAAGCTGTCTAAAACGGTAGTATAATGTACCTGCTCCCGCAAAAAATAGTCAGCATCTTTATCTGTCCTGCCCGAACGGTAATACCTGTAGAAGTCCATATCCAGCTGGCTGGCATTATTCTGTTTTAAAAGCTTCAGCTGGCCCTCAAAATATTTACGGTATAGCTTGCCGCCCCTTACGGGGCAGGTAGTTTCAATTCTATAAACATTATTGTAGTAGATGAGTTTACCCAAAACCAGAGGCTTCACTTCCTTAAAAAACTCAATTTCCTGCATTGCATCGGCAAATCCGGCTGTGCGTACCTGTTCCTTAATGCGTACAAGAACCCCTTGTAACAACGCGATCATAATCCCGGACTGTTGGATAAGGGATGTATCGCCGAGCGACAGTTCCTGCTCCCTGGTATCTATTTCTGATAGTATCTCCTTAAAAATCGCTGAACGTACCATAGCTCAAATAATTGATATAGCCGTGCACCGACAATAATGAAGCACTGTTATCTGTGCATGCCTGTTATTTACCGTATTCTTTTCTATATTCCATAGGCGTTGTATCTGTTTGCCTTTTAAAGAACCTGCTGAAGCTCCCCGCAGAAGTAAAGTGCAGTTGCTCGCTAATGGTTTCCACTGAATGTTGTGAACTCATCAGTAAATATTTTGCTTCGCTGATAAGTACCTCTGTAATACATTTTATAACTGTTTTTCCTGTTACCTCACGCACAGCTTTATTGAGGTAGCCACTTGTCACAAATAGTTGCTTTGCATAAAATCCGGGGCTGTGCTGCTCCCTGTAATTTTGAATCAGTAATTTCAGGAACTGCATGGTAAGCAATTCTTTCCTGTTGAACGATGTACTGTCCAAATTTGTATCCTGCTGCCAGGCTGCCTGAAATATCAGCAGGCTCAACGCTGCGGTAAAAGATGCCTGCGGAAACCGGTTCGGATTTGTAGAAGTCTGGTAATAATAGTGAAGCAGTTTCATAATCCGCGCTAGGACCTTCGCATCAAACAAATCGGGCAAAATTTTAATACTCTGCTTGCTTACCAGCACTTCTATAAATTGGCCGGACATTTTTATGTCAGTTATAAACTGCCATTGGACCTTTACAAAATAGCAGGCCATTTTTGTGTTGTAACTCAGCACTTGGAAATAGTGCCGGCATAATGCTACAACTAGTTCATTAGAAGTGCAGGAAATTTTATTCCCGTCGATCATGGCCCTGAAAACCCCTGACCTGACAAAAATAAAGAGGAAATTTCCGCTACAGTTAACCCTATCGTTTTTAGGATTATTATCTGTTCCGGTAAAGAAATACACTTCTGCCGGGAACTTGTCTGCTATATCTTCCATATGCAATGAATTATAAAGCCCGACGGTATCCCGCGGGCTTTAAACAGTACTACAATTGTATTTTTTCCAACCCGGCAATGCTTGTAATTAGTGGGTATTCAACAGCTGTCTGATTACTTTCCAGTGCACCCGCCAGTGCAGCAATAATATTACCGACTGATTTCCCCCAGTCCGTGTCCTCACAACACGAGTGGTGCAGTGAGTAGCGGGTTATGGAGGTGACTGCAAGTATTATTCGTTGCTCATCATCTGATAACGTGCCAGAGTTTAGCGTACTGTTTTCAATAGCAATAATATCGCTGTAAGCTTTACCGAAGGGTTCGCTTGCCCAATGGCTGTAGTTATTAAAGAAATCTGATAAAATAGTTACAGCGGGCTCGCTCAGCGAAGGGTTTTGCAGAACTTGTTCGAGTGCAGCATCAGGTGTAGTCATACACGCGGCTAATAACTGCTGCTGTGTTGTAGTTGCCGTTCCCGTAATTGTAGGCATGCTGCCCAACAGGTTTTGGACAAGCAGCATGATATCTTCGTAATTGCCCGGTATGTGAACCCCTGCCTTATAAAGTGACAATGCATTTCTGTAGGATTGTCCAATACCATCATAAGGATTCGCTCCGTTACCGGCACTATTGCCAAGCTTTTTGAAGTATGTATCTGATTTATTATCAATGCTATCAATGCTATTCAGTTGATCGGTTTCGTTTGTACATGCGAACAGAATAACCGATAAGAGGCCCATCGGGATCAAGTTTACAATTTTCATTTTTTCGTGTTTAAATGTGACTGATTCGTTTTAATCAGTTCATTCATCCGGATGACAAACTGGGTGGGCTGCAGGCAACCCTTGGCTTGTGAATTCGAAACAAAGCTATGGGCATTGCTGAGGCGTGGCAAGCGCATTAGGCTGGGGATTCTGAAATCTCACTGTGGATTTTCTGAAAATTCACAGTCTTAAAATGTGTTAAATGAGAAGTGAAAACTGGGATATTGGCTATTTTTGATTTACCCAACTTTACATAGAATTTACTAGCGCTGTGTTTTAAATATATTGCTTAGAATTAAATTACCGTTTCAAGAAATGGCAATCAGTCGCATATCTATTCTACTCGCATTCTGTATTTTTATCATTGCTTCCCAGCAGTCCTTTGGGGCGTCTGAACAGGACTCTTTAAAAAAGAGAGATTTTAAGTATCTGTTCACCGCGATAAGTAACTCTAAAGAACAGCCTGCCCGGCAGAAAATATACCTGCAGGCATTCCTTTCTAACGCTAATGCAGCGAAAGACTGGGAACTTATTGCAACAGGTTATAAAAACTATGCTGATTACGCTGATGAAAATTTGGCTATCACTTATACCGACAGCATGGTATATGCTGCCAAGCAATCAGGTGATAACAAATTAATAGGGTCGGCCTACCTTTCAAAAGGAATTGCTTTCTATGTCCTTAAACGGCATGAATTGGCTTTGGAGAATTATCTCATTGCTAAACCCTATATTGAAAGATCCCAAGATGAGTATTTAAAATATAAGCTCACGTACAATATCGCCCACGTGAAGTATTACTTGGGCAAAAATGAGGAGGCTATCAAGCTCTTTAATTCCTGCCTTCAGTTTTTTAAGGATACAAACCCCAGGGCCTACCTGAATACCTTGCATTCTTTAGGCTTAGTATATAATAAAGCCGGCGACTATGGAAAATCTCTTGAGATGGTTCGGCAAGGTAATGCGGCAGCCACAGCCTTAAACAATGATAGCATGAATGCGTATTTCCTGCATTTGAAAGGCGTAAATGAATATTTCAGGGAGAATTATGCTTCGGCCATTGAGCATCTCAAAAAATCCATACCCGAAATAAAGGATAATAAAGACCATGGTAATGTTGCAGTGGCTAATTATTATATCGGCAAGAGCCTTTGGGATTTGAAGCGACATCGGGAAAGCGTACCATACTTAAAACATGTTGACCAGGCACTGATCGATTACGATTATATCCGGCCTGATCTCAGGGAGAGCTTCGAATTATTAATTGATTTTTATAAAGATAAGGGCGAACTGAAACAGGTATTGTATTATGTAGACCGGTTATTGGTCGCTGACAGTATTTTAAGGGTTACCCACGATAAACTGTACGACAACATCCATGTCAACTACGACACGGTCGAACTCAGGCAGGAAAAAAAGAATATTGAGAAGCAGCTCAGCCAGGAGATGGCTCATAAGAAATTATTAATTGTAGGTTCTGTTTGCCTGGCTATAATTATCATTGTACTTGCAGTGGCGTTGTACAGGCACCGCAGGCGCAACCAAATTTTCCGTGAATTGATGGAAAATAAAAAACCTATTAGTAAACCAGTTGGCGACGCACCTAAAGAACTAAATATCCCGCAGGAAACAGTAGATAAAATCCTGTCTCGCTTAGAGAAATGGAGACAGTCTATGCGGTACCTGGAGCCCAACATTACGCGTGCCTCAATGGCGGTGTATCTGGAAACAAATGTACATTATGTATCCGATGTGATTTTGCACCGTTACGGCAAGAGTTTTACGGAATATATAAATGACCTGAAGATAGACTATGTTATTGAGCAGCTAAAGACCGATAAACACAAGCGTATGTTTACCCATGAGGCACTCGCTAAGGAAGCCGGCTTTGGTACTACGCAAAGTTTTGTATCTGCTTTTAAGGCGCGAACCGGTATTTCACCGAACTTCTTTAGTGCGAAGATCAGGAAGGAGATGGCGGAAGTTAATGCCTAGCTTAAGGTCTGCGGGTAAAAATACCTAAGAGGATTAGCCATCCCCTTAATTTTTGAAATTTCTTTATTCAAATATAAATCAGTAATGTCTGAATCTGTCACGGGACTTCCTTCAAAGCCCCAGCGATTATTTCTCTCGACATTTTGATACCATCTCTCTGGTTTAAATAACGCCCTGATTATACCTTTATATTCAGCTAAGACATATTCTATATTTGCAAGTTTCTTTTCTTTGATTCGCCAATATCCACGTGTAGCTTCGTATATATTTGGTCGACTATAGATATCCCTCTGCTTCTTGTTCCTTTTTATGTCAAAGGTTTTATTTATATTAATAACTAATATACTGTGCTTTATATCTTCCTCATTTAATTTTTCGCAATTGTAAAGTATTTCACATTCATCCGCAGTTCTGATACCTAAATTGAAGGAATGAGCACCGGATACAATATTTGAAATTTTTGCAACTTCTATGAAATCTTTATATGTTAGAAAGTCAATTAGTACTGACTCCAAGAGAATAGCCTCGCCCTCTTCTAGTCCGTGTCGTATTATGAAATGCTGAACTTTAAGATTACTCAATCTTATACTTCGTATAATTTCAAGTTTATCAGATGCTTGTACTGAAATTAGTGCTTCATTTATATGAGCGAAAACTCTATTTGCATTTCCTTTACCTATATAAAATATTTTATTATCGCTGGGATCAACTAAAGCATATACATAAAAGTTTAAGGCTTCTTGCGTTTTCTGCGTAAATTGTTCAATCATGACTATCTAATTTTAACTGTCGGATTTAATTAACCATTTACTATATATGTTTCTCCTGAATTAGTTCTTTCAATCCTTTAAGCATTTTAATTCTAATCTGTCCGGTAACTTCATTTTTGTCATAATGGATGAGGTGCATTTTATCAAGTTTAAAAAGTAGCTTGAAATGATTGTTTAAATCCAACTTTATTATTTCATGGTATATTCTATTCCACGACCGCAAATAATATAGAGCCTTTAAAAAGTTTATCTCATCCTTATCTAGTCTGGTCCATAATTTATACTTGAAGCTTAGCTTCATCCAAACTATTTTCCTATCTTCCTCTGACATATTTTTGCAGTAAACCTTTGCTTTTTCTCTGCAGGTTCCACAGAAATGGTGATAATACACATTATCAATTATCTGACTTGCCCGCCATCTGGTTTCAACAGCTTCTTCATTTTTATCCGAACAGCCGGCGCAGATATCAAAGTCAATATAAGCATAAGCCGAAGAAACAGCAGATCTTATTTCTCGCGGACTTATTCCATATTTCTCAGCTATTACACCCACTTTGTATACAAATCTTCCTTCATAAAAATGCCAGTAATCATCTACCAATTCCCGTGGTACAGAAGTCCTATTGCCTATTTCGTGTTTTATCCGCACAGGTTGTATTATAAATTAAATTGAAGAAAGACTAAAATTGAAATAAATATCCCTCGAGCTCATCGGTAATTTTATCTTCTCTTGGTATGCTGGTATAGAGACAGCTTATTTCTGCTTGGGTATTGCTAGCCGTTTCACCATCTTCAAAGTAAGCTTCAACTGATATTTCAGCGGTTTGGGAAGTACTAAGTTTTATTGTGGTATTAGTTCTTCTAGCAAAATAATATTTATCATCTTCGCTGTCGTAACTGGCATGCGTATAATCATCATAAGAAATTTCGGCTGTGAATATTATATCATAATCTAACTGAAATATGTATTCGGCTGATTTTGTGTCTTCTACTAGTGATGGCTCATGAAGAAAAATCTCTTCAATGTTGACATTAGAAATTTCAATATCAAAACCTATCTCATCTACTAATTTTTCACTAAATGCTTCCTTAATAACTTGTTCAATTCTACTGTGATTATATTTATAAACTGCGTGTATCCATACAATCTCATCAGTATTATATTGTCTATTGATTTTCTCAAGCATTAACTTGAGATTCGCGATGGGGATAATTTTTGGAGATATATAATCTTGAAAGTCCTTATCATCACTTATCACATATATTTCAGTACATTGTTGCTTGCACCAATTTTCTATTGCTGATAATACGATTGCATCAGGAAATTCATATTTCTTTTTACCTTGACTAAATGGAGGCTCTTGATTAAAATATTTATTAACAACATCTTGAATATTGGCCAATTCGTACGGTATTGTAACAACTTTACCATTCTCTATAAAACTTTCTAAATCGTGAGATAATTGATTGTAACTAAGATTAATATCTAATTTTGGCAAATCAAGATAAGCTTTAAAAGCTTCGATATTTTTAATTATCTTGCCCTTATTTGCTATTTGTTGTTTAAATCTATTGATTTCCTCTTGGGCTGTGGTTAGATTTTCCTTAATATTACTCTCAATTTCATTCTTCGTAATCTCTGTTATATAAAGATTAACCGTTCTCATGTTTCCGAACTCAGCTAAACGGTGTAAGTTTTTATTTTGAAAAAAATTATTAGCTACAAATACTTGTGTATCAATAAATATATTACGGGTCTTAAGCATGAATCTTTTTTAAAATTAATCTAAGAATAGTAAGATAAAATTATCATTTTTCACTCTCTTTTTTTTTATTGATCTTCTCAACAGTTTCTGCAGTGGTTTCTTTTTGCTTAAATATGTGTTTCAAATTATCACCTCCTATCTTTTCCAGTTCTTTAACAGTGAATTCCGACATGGAAAGCTTAAAGTTAGAATAGAAATGCTCTAATTGATTTGGATTCCCGCTAAGCATATACGCAATAGGTGTGGATACATTTTCTTCTTTCTGTCGAGTCAAGGCATTATCCCAAATTGAATCGATATTCTCTACAATCTGATGATTTATATGTTTTAGAATATCTTTTTCAATGCCCCTGGTATATTCAATCTCAAGTACTAGGAGTTTACCCGCAGCCATTTTAAACAACTCGCTAAAGGCCGCTTTTAATTTGGTCTCTCTGTCAGAGTCAGTAACAATCTCTTCGGGAATATTTTTCTCTAAGTATTTATTAATATCTGGATTTATATTATCAAGTTCTTCGAATGATGTTGCATTCGGATTATGAGCGAATTGATTTCGTATTTCCATCAATTTCAATAAATGATTGTAGTACGTTTTATCAATTTCTTCTAAATCATAAAGCAAGTCAATTTTAGATTTAAATGACAAAGCACTTGATTGATTACCAAGAGATTTACTGTTTTCGTTAAACATCCTTAAAATTGCTCTCATTAAGCTGCTGGAAGTTTGCTCAAGTCTAAGAACATGACTAATTACCCAGCTCCTTAATTCCATATTCAACGGTTTCCACTTTTCCACTTTTAATTTTACAATTAATTTAGGTTTAAAATCATGTTTTTATGAAAAAAAATTAATCAAGTAGTTGTATTTTTCTTGGACGTCAATTTTTTCTGTTTCGCTTTTCAGTTGCTCAAGATTTGTTATCGCATCTCGTATAGTATTTTCAACTTCAATTTTTTTAGCATTATTAAATATGAAGTGGCTATTTATAAGATGATCAAGTACTGTCTTTAAATTTATCTCAAGTCCTTTAGCTACTGTATATTCTCGACCATTTCTAGTAATAGCAGCACTGAAATCAATAAATAAATTGGTCATATTTTTATAATGTGGGCTAGTAAGTATACACTTACTTGTATAATCATCGATTATTATTCTTGGATAATTGGCGAGATTTGTTTCTAAATCATATGCTTTGACCATTGCTGGTCCAAACAGCGCACCATTTTCTAAGTGGACAAGTTCACCAATTGTTATAGCGCCTCTAATTAAAATATTAAACTCATTCCATAGTCTGTACATAAGCCTTCCGATGTACTCAAGTACAGACATAACATTCATGTCATTATCTAGACCGATTGACAATACTATACTATCAGAAAAGTGGGTAACTTGGACTGAGGATTGTGATTTTACTGCTTTTGAAAATAGTTTCGCGATCTTTGACACATCCTCCATTTCTTCTTCAGGAATGTTTGGTGCCACATCAATAAATAATTCATCAGAAATAGAATCAGCCTTCATACTATTTAATACTTCATAAATTTTTTTAGTAAAGTCTGTGTTGCCTATAGATTTAGAAATAATATTTCTAAATCCTAAAATATCAATAAATGCAGTAACCCTATTTTCATACATGTTTTTAAAATGCTATATTATCTTATCAATTGTTAGCTTTAACAAACATAATGATAGTAACAATAACTTTAACGCGTAGTAACACCTATTTTTCTACAGCAAGTAACTTCTTAAAACAAAAAAGATGCTATCGCATCTTCTTAATAATTAATATCGTAAAATAGTTTTTTTTAAATCCTCGTAATATTTGACTTTCGTAGCCGTAAGTTTAGAATCCTCCTTTTTACATTCATCAATGAGAGATAAAATATCTTTTTTGCTTTTCAATGTAAACAGACTCCGAAAGTCAACATTTAATTCCTGACTTACTAAATAAATAGTATTCCAGTTAGAAGCATTCCTCTCAAGACGAGCAATTTTTGTTTTATCGGCATCAATTGACAAACCGAGATCTTCTTGAGAAATTTTTTTCTTCAATCTCGCTAACTTGAGCTCACAACCTATCTGGATATTTAAAAGATTAAGTTCTTTAGTTCCATATTTACTCATTTAGTAAAATTTCAGAAAAAGGGTTAATTTATTCGATACAAATTTGTATTGAATAATTATTTTATTACATTTGACAATTGTATTACATCAATTGATGTAATTTTGCGATACTTCATTAGAAACTATTTGAAGCATTCGCTTTGAATCTCGTTATCGAAAACTGGCGTTTTAATTACCACGGGATGATAAGTGCATATGCTCACGCCTCTATATGGCGTGGGCTCACTTATTTGTGGTAAGGTACCGCCAGTACCCCGATAACAGTAAGTTGAGTTTAAACCCACGCCTCCTTTTTAGGAGTTTCTTCTACACTCTCAGCTTGTATTCTTAGCGGTTTCTTCATTTTTTTTATCGGGCTTCGCAAACGTTGTAGTGTAACCTTTAATCCGTTTTGCGTATGGTTTAGTTTTTTCATAGTTAAGTAGCCCGGCCAGTACTGGTATTCCCATTTTCGAGTTGGTTAGGGAAAGGCCGGGTATCTTTTTCAGGTTCATAAAAAAGCCCTCCGTGTAAGTTTGGCGACCCACGGAAGGCATAGACCAATAAAACCCAATGTCTCATTAATCTTAACCAATGTTATGAAATTTATTTCAGCAAACAAAGGGCTAAGGGTGCTTTTCTATTCTCTAGTTTTAGCCACCCTACCAATCAGTGCCTTAGCCCGGGCACATGCTTCACCAATTTCCGGAGCCTTTTTTCAGCAAACTATTTCAGGAACCGTCTCCGATGGCTCAGGTCCCTTACCGGGTGCGGTAATTGTCGTCAAAGGGACAACACGCTCGGTGGCCACTGATCCTGAGGGTAACTATGCCATTGCCGCGACTGCCGGTGATGTATTGGTATTTTCGTTCACGGGCTTTAAAACCGTTGAAGTCGTTGTGGGAGCGCAGAATACTCTAAACATTACCCTTGAGGAAGATGCGTTGCAGCTTGAGGAGGTCACCATCAATGCCGGTTATTATAATGTAACCAAAAAAGAGAGCACCGGTAGCATTGCAAGGGTTACGGCAAAGGACATACAAAACCAGCCTGTGACCAATGTGCTTGCCGCTGTGCAGGGCCGCATGGCAGGTGTCAACATTACCCAGAACTCGGGAACCCCCGGTGGTGGCTATACCATAAGGATAAGGGGAACGAACAGCCTGCGGGCAGATGGCAACGCGCCACTCTATATTATAGACGGGGTGCCGGTTGCGGAACAAAATGCCTCAACACTGGCAGGGGCCGTCCTGCCGGGAGGAACCGTAAATCCCCTGAATGCTATCAACCCCAATGATATTGAAAGCATTGAAGTGCTGAAAGATGCCGATGCTACGGCCATTTACGGGTCAAGGGGCGGAAACGGCGTGGTGCTCATCACCACAAAAAAGGGAAAAGCAGGCAAGACCTCCTTTAGTGTGAATTCAAGCTATGGCATAAGCAGCGTGGCCTCGCACATGGAGATGATGGATACCCGCCAGTACCTGGCGATGCGGCGCAGCGCCTTTGCCAATGATAATATCACTACGCTCCCGGACTACGCTTACGATGTGAACGGCACATGGAGCCAGGAGCGTGATACCGACTGGCAAAAGGAACTCATTGGAAGGACAGCCAATTCTTCGTCATTGCAGCTCTCCATAAATGGGGGCAGCGAGAACACCGGGTTTATAGTGAGTGGCAGCCACAACGAGCAGACGACTGTTTTTTCAGATGATTTTAAGTACAGGACCAGTAATCTTTCTACCAACATACGCCATCACTCCGCTGACAACAAATTTCGCATGAACCTCTCCGGCTTGTTTGCCGCGCAAAGTAACAATGTGGTCAACGATGATTTTACCCGCCAGGCATTATACCTTAGCCCTAATGCGCCGCAGCTGTACAGCCTGGATGGGTCGCTCAACTGGGAGGACAATACTTTTACTAATCCTGTAGCCGCTTTTGAAAGCAAGTACTCCTATGAAAGCAGAGGATTCAACACCAATCTCAACCTGTCCTATGAACTGTTGCCTGCATTACAGGTTAAACTAAACGGTGGGTTAAACTACCTGTCTTTTTCCGAGAAGTCGCTCAGGCCGAGCACCATGTACAACCCGGCATATGGGCTGACACCTGCTAATTCCATGGCTTTTAAAGGCAATCAAAACAGGTTTTCCTACTTGCTGGAACCGCAATTGCAGTACGATCTGGGTATTGGGGATCATGATATTGAATTCCTTATCGGAAGTACCTACCAGCAAACCACGAGCGATGTGCTGAATGCAGAAGGGTACGGCTTTCAGAGTAATGCCCTGCTTAGCAACCTTTCTGCCGCAACCACGCAGGTCGTATCACAGGACAGCCGTACCGAGTATAAATATGCCGCGGTGTTTGGAAGGGTCAATTACAAGTTCAGGCAGAAATACATCCTGAACATTACCGGGAGAAGGGACGGTTCGAGCCGTTTTGGCCCTGAAAACCGTTTTGCGAATTTTGGTGCGGTCGGCGCCGCATGGCTTTTCTCAAGGGAAGGCTTCTTTGAAGGTTCCCGTTGGCTGAGCCATGGCAAGCTTAGGGGCAGCTACGGCACCACAGGCTCCGACCAGATCGGGGACTATCAATACCTGGACACCTATCAGGTTTCCCCAAACCTCTACGGGAATTATACAGGCCTTTTGCCATCGCGGCTCTACAACCCTGATTTCAGTTGGGAAAAGACAACCAAGCTGGAGGCAGCTCTTGAACTTGGTCTTTGGGAGGACCGCCTGAATGTATCACTGGCTTGGTACCGCAACCGCTCCGGAAACCAACTGGTCGGGATTCCGCTGCCGGGTACAACAGGCTTTGCAACAATACTGGCGAACCTGCCGGCAACAGTGGAAAACACGGGCTGGGAAATCGAGGCTTCTTTTGATGCATTGCGCTCGGGTGCGTTCAGGTGGCAGACTTCGGTAAACCTGAGTATTCCCCGAAATAAACTGGTCGCTTTCCCAGGACTGGAAGGATCGACCTATGCCAACCGCTATGTGATCGGGCAGCCGGTATCCATTGTAAAGCTGTACAACTTTGAAGGCATTGACCCTCAGACAGGCCTTTACCGGTTTACCGACCAAAATGGCGATGGGACGATTACCGCTCCCGATGACAACACAATTACAGAAAATGTTGGTGTCCGCTATTTTGGCGGCTTCTCCAATAACATGTCTTATAAGAATTGGAACCTTGCTTTCCTTTTTCAGTTCGTAAAACAAAGACAGTGGAATTATAACAGTATGATGCCCACGCCGGGCAGTATGAACAACCAGCCAGTCGAAGTGGGTAATGTCTGGTCACCCGAAAACCCTTCGGGAACCTACATGCCTTATACCTCGGGCGCAGATCCTGTAAAGAACCAGCTGCATGGCTATTTCATGGAAAGTACAGCGGCAGTGAGTGATGCTTCGTTTATCCGCCTGAAGAACATACAGCTGAGTTACAGGCTGCCGGTGAACGGTTTTGCCAGTGATGCTGTGCTATACCTTCAGGGGCAGAACCTGCTGACCTTTACCAAATACTTCGGGCTGGATCCCGAGTTTACGCAACCCGGTTTTGTCCCCCCGCTCAAGACCGTTTCTTTCGGTGTACAATTAAATTTTTAAACAATGATACAGATGAAGACTACTATAAAACTATTATTAGCCTGCCTGCTGCTTGGCACGGCATCATGTGAGGAAATGGTTGAGGTGGATATGCCAAACAATCAATTGGGGACGCAGCAGGTCTTCGCAGATGCCCAGACGGCCTATGCCGCCCTGTCCGGCCTGTACAGCGACCTGCGCACGCAGTCTCTGCTCTCCGGCAACAATTTTGGCACGGGTGCCTTACTGGGTTCTTATGCTGATGAACTGGATTGTTACTTTAACGACCTTAACGGCTATGAAGCCATTGCATCAAATACACAGTTGCCTACTAACAGTGTAATACAAACGGTGTGGAACAACACGTACCGCCAGATATACGCTGCCAATGCGATTATTGCCGGTGCTGAAAACGCTGTAGGGCTATCCCAGGCGGACCGGGATCAGGTGATCGGGGAAGCACTGACCGTACGTTCGCTGCTGTATTTTAATTTACAGCAGCTCTTCGGCGCCGTTCCCTACACGAGGTCAACGGACTATGAACTTAACCGCTCACTGGCTAAAACCGCTTCGCCAGCGGTATTGTCAAACCTCGAAGCGGACCTGAGCCAGGCGATAGGATTATTAACCGATGCTTATCGTGACCCGTCACGGATTTACCCGAACCGTAAAGTAGCAGAGGTGGTACTGCTCAAAGTATATATGTCGCAACAGCGCTATAGTGAAGCCGAGCAGGTTGCGCTTCAGATACTGCAATCCCCCGACTATCAATTCCAGCCGGACATCAACCAGGTATTCAACTATACCGGCAGCCACATCCTATGGCAGATAAAGCCGCAATATAGTGGTGACTCCACCCAGGAAGCGTCGTTCTACTATTTCGATAACGCGCCGCCATCGGCCTATGCCTTATCGGAAAACCTTATTGCTGCCTTTGAGCCCGGTGACCTCAGGCGGAGCCTTTGGGTGGCAGATGTTACCGTTGGCGGGCAGCAATATTACCGCCCTTTCAAATACAAGAACCTCTCCGGCAGCAATACTACCGAATATTCCGTTGTCATGAGGATGGAAGAAGTGTACCTGTTATTGGCGGAAGCCATGGCAATGCAAAACAGGGTCAGCGACGCGCTTCCCTACCTGAATGCCACAAGGCTACGTGCAGGGCTTACGGCGCTGGAGCCAGCAAGTCCCACAGCGTTGCTCGATGCCATACTGCAGGAGAAAAGGTGTGAATTCTTTACAGAACAGGGCATTCGCTTTACCGATCTCAAAAGGAATGGCAGGCTTGGACAGCTCACTCTGGTAAAGCCGAACTGGGAACCTCATAAAAGCGTATGGCCGTACCCTCAGAATGAATTGCTTCTTAACCCAAACCTTGCACCACAAAATGAAAACTATTGATAGGATTAAGGTAGTATCGGTAGCTGCCCTTATCCTTTTCGGCATCCAGGGCATGGTGGCACAAGGGCACTACCGGGATGCGATAGCGCTTTCAGAAAAGTTCAACTGGTTTGAATCCCTTCAGATGAGCCCTGATGGGGAGCATTGTGCCGTACGGATCGCCTACGAACAAAACCAGGACACGCTGGTAGTATTTGGTACCGGCAGTAGTAAAGCCCTTAGAAAAAAGGCGGTCTTGGGGCAATACTATTTTTTGGGATCAGGCATGATGCTGCTGCCGCCAACGGGTGGTAAGGCAGAACTGTGGGATATGAAGAGGCACCGCAGCCTTTATTTTGAAAACGCCAGTGAAGTAAAAGCTATGGAGAAAGATGGAATGTTCGTTATCAGGTACGGCGAGGAGAAGCAGGACAGGCTGGAACTCTATGGCCGTAACGGGAACGTGCTGGGGTCTGTCGATCATGTGATACAATACAATATGTTATCCGAAGGCAGGGTCGCAGTAGTTAGTAAAGGGGAAAGCGATGCGGTCTCCAATATCTTCCTACTGGACCGCAAGGGAGTGGTTCCTGTGCATGCGACAACAAACAGTATACAGTATGTAATACCCGGGTATCAGGATTCGGAACTCCTGGTTTTTGAACGGGACTTGCGAGGTTTGCCTTTTTTATACTGCCTTTCAGAAGGTAAGCAATATGTGCTCAGCGATATCATGCAGGTAGCTTTTGATGCGGCTTATGTTCAAAAGACAGCGGTTAAAGGCACTTATTTCCTCAAACTATGGTCAAAGGAGGAAAAAGCAGAGGAGATTGTCGATATCTGGTACACCAATGACCGTGACCTTGAAAATAAATATGAACATCGCGGCACCGAGCGCTATTACCTTTGGGAACCCCAAAAAAAGGTAGTCAGGGAACTGGCAGGCGATAAAGGGTATACGGTATTGAATACCGGCAGTACCCGCAATGTACTTGCTTTTGATCGCTTCCAGTTTAATAACTATATTGCCAATGTGCCTGATATCGAACTTAGTGTCTGTCAAGCCGATACATGCAGGCCAATTGACACCTTTTCTCCTGAGATTTATGTGTCAGGTAAGGGGAACTATGTTTTGGCACCGCAGGAAGGGGAATGGGCACTTTATGATTTGGCAACTGGCAAACAAACAACTTTTGGGAATCAGTCCCTAAAGGTGCCTTTCTTTACAGAAGATGAAACTACCATCTACTTTGGAGGCGATGGCGGCCTGTGGTCCTACCAGATCAAAAAATCAGTGCTTTCAAAGTTGATTGCCAAGGAAGGGCTGACGGTATCGATTGTAAATGGAGAAAGCACCTGGCTCACCAATTACAATTTTTACCAGAATACGGTAGGCACGCAAAACGGGCTGCTCTTAAAATTAACAGAAGACAGGGCTAAAGTCACCTCCTATGCAAAATACCATAACGGTAAATTGAAGGTTCTGGTAGCACCGACGGGGAACTTGGTCACCGGTATAAAGTATGATGCGCAGCTCAAAGACATCGCCTACCTAGAGCAGAATTTTAACCTTCCGCCAAGGCTTGTCCATAAAATAGAAAACAAATCCCAAAGGGTGTACTGTAATGACTGGCAGGATGCTGGTGCTGGCCACTTACAACGGGAAATTGTTCAGTATCCCGACAGTAAAGGAAACATGATAGAAGGCACATTATTTTATCCCGCAGGCTATGACCCGAACCAAAGCTATCCGATGGTCGTATATATCTATCAGCTACAACGATACCGTAAGCACACCTACCTGTCACTGTCCTTTAGGGATCCTGAAGGGTTTAACACGCGTGCACTCATCGAAAACGGGTACTTTGTTTTCTTTCCTGATATTACCGAGGGAAATGACGGGGCGGGTTTTGGGGCGCTACAGTGTGTTAACAATGCTTTGGATGCGCTCGGATCTGTTTCAGCAATAAACAGGCAAAAAATTGGCCTGATAGGGCACTCCTTCGGTGGTTATGAAACCAACTTTATTGCCACCCAATCCAAGCATTTTTCGGCCTATGTTTCCGGATGCGGCAATATTGATATTATACATAACTACCATAGCTTCAACATCAACTTTGTAAGGCCATCCTATTGGCGCTATGAAACCCATCAGTTTTATATGAATGGCGCTTTCACTGAAAATAAGGAAGTATACTACAAAAATAATCCCTTGTATGAGGTAGATAAAATAACAACACCCATACTCCTGTGGACAGGGCTTGAGGATGAGAATGTAAAATGGGAAGAAACCCGGACCTTCTACAATGCCTTGCGCAGGAACGGCAAAAAAGCAATAGCGCTTTTTTATCCGGGGGAAGGCCATGCATTGGTAAACCCGAAAGCCAATCGGGATTTATCAATCCGTATTCTGGAGTGGTTCGACTTCCACCTGAAAGGAAAGCAGGATATTGAGTGGATCAGAAAAGAAATGGAAAAGGGAGCATAGCTCCCTTTTCTTTTTAATTAGTCCTGTACAGCTGTATGCCGCAGGTTGCATCATTCACCTTTCGCTGAAGGTTATGGGTCACGTTGTTCGCATCCTTCCAGGTACACAGAGGTCCTGGTACAGTTTCACACTGCACTGAAGTTGCAATACATTTAATCATCGGAGCAGAGCTGTTAAAATAATAGCCTGTTTCCGGTACTGCTGCTGTGTTAGCAGGTTTGCTGGTGGCGAAGGCAGCGCCCACGCCTGCTGTAATGACTACAGCCGGTAAAAGAAATCCTCTTAGCGTTTTCATGATCGTAAAATTTAATTATTCTGCCTACTCTGTTGGTTTTTCGGCTTCCCCCTCTGAAATACCCCAATATCGTTGCGCAACCGGTAACGAAGTATTTCATTGCCGGACAGGGCGTAAAAATACCTATCCGTCAAAAGCATCTGGGCCATTTTATTTTTACCGCGGTCATTTATAAAAAAACTACCCAAATAGCGTTGTTCATCAGTGGCATACATATCCACTATCGAAGCGTTATCCCATATTTCACGCGATTCATACCTCCCCATAAGGTTGGACTGAATCAATAAAACCTGGTTGTAAGCGGTCATGTTCTTATTTACCTGTAAGGGCGGCGCTTCCATCTTATAGGTGCCGTCAGGCAGCTGCCTTACCTTTACCTGTGCCTTGGAGACCGTATCAATGGTATTAAGCCTGCGTATAAGCTTCAGGCTCCGGTCCATAACCAGGAATTCATTCCGGTAGAAATAGCCGTAAATTAAGTTATCATCACCCTTGTCGCGTAACAACAGACCGTCGGTGTCGAAAATCCCGTGAGCCTGTTTCTCCAAAAGGTCGTAATGAAGTGACACGTCAGGCACCTCTTTTAAAGCTACCGTCCCCAGTATATTGGTTTTTTCAAGGTTGCTAAGTGTCTTAAATGCGAAGTAATTTGGCGTAATGATTTCCAGCTGGCTAAAGTAAGTATCCATAGCCGTCTTGTTTGCTTCCATAGTATCCAACAGGCCTTTAAAGACTACGGGTAGGCTTCCGTCATACACAAAGAAGTAGGGATATTCCACTTTTATTTTTGCGGAACGAAAAGGTTGCCGGAATACATCAAGCCTAATAGTCCTGCTATGTGTCCGGGTAAAGGAACTGTCAATGATGGTAAGGATGTTAGGCGCCGTATAATTACCAAGGTATATCTTCCCCTCATGGCTTCCCGCAAAATAGTAAGAGTTATATTTCAGGTCATAAATTTTATCCTCCAGCACCGGGTGCTGTAAAAACCTGCGGGTAAAATTATTTTCGCGTTTTATGATATGTTCTGAAGAAAGAAACAATACTACTACCAAGCTGGTACCAATAAGTACACTCAGTAATGGAAACAGCACAGTCCTCCACGATTGTTTATGCCCGGGCGTCGGGCTTAGTAGCAGAGCAGCCAGCGCCAACACTACAAATACAATGTTGAATATAAGATGTTCGGTCCATCCCATTTTCTCCAGTATCCCTCCGCAGGAGCAAGGAATAAAGTCGCTATAATTCAGTATAAGGTAAATGTAAATGGTGAATGCGCTCATCAACCCCAGCGCCAGGTAAAGCCCAATTTTTCTCAGCGCAGGTTTCCAAAGTAGAAAAACAATACCATACTCAACCAGTATAACAGCCGGTGCGACAATACCGGCATAGGCACTTAATAAAGGGGATTGGGCAATCTGTACCTGAAAGTTGCTGAAGTCCAGTAATTTTGAAGTGGCTGCATAAATGAAGAGTAGCGCGTACAGCAGGCAAACGGCAATTATAATATTTTGTTTAAACGAAGCTTTCATCTCCCCGGCATATTTTATTCACTATGCAAGGTAGGTGCTATACGAATGAAAATACTGAGCCAAAACAAGCTAAAATCACTCAAAAACAGTCATTTAAAATTGATACCCTTATAACAGTATATACAGCGTTATAGTATCATTGCGGTTTCAGTCAGTGCTTCTTCTGTTAGAAATGAAGAGATAAAAGTTATGGCATCATTCTTTTTCACGGAAGGCGTGGTAAAATAATGGATATAAAAATCTTCTCCATCATCATCGAAATGGATGATATCGGTGAAAGACTGTGCAATAAGGCTTCCCTTAAGCTTGCGTATTTTTCGTTCGGTAGCGGTATCAATATCTTTTGGTATCCTTAAGCGTATAGTTGTAGTCATCAATCTGATTATTGTAAATGCTTCAAAGCTTTTATCTCATTACGGAGGCTGTTAAACATATCGCGGATGTTTTGCGGCTCCAGGCTGTCTGGCTCAAATTCATTGGTGGCGATGCTGCAGGCATATTCCCATATTTCCAACACATCGGAGGCCCTGACCGAATAAGGCTCGTAGAAAGAATTGTCGGAGCTCAGTACCAGGTTGTTCTTGCCGTTCTTATTCAGGCGTTTGTATACAATGCCCTCGTTTTTGGTCAGCAGGATATAGGTTCTGCCATCGCGTACTTCCCCAAGGCTTTCCACATATTTTCCGATAATAAAGGAACCGTCCCTGTGGGGCGGCATGGAGTCCCCGGACACAGGAAAGGCCCTGAACTTTCCGTTTTTAAGGAAAGGCAATGATATCTGCTGCAGGCCTTCGATGAATTCGGGGTCACTGTAACCATTCAGGTAGCCCGCCTTGGCTTTCTGGGGTATGATCTCTATTGTATTTTCCCCGCCCGCGTCTATGGTAATAGGTAACAATATGCGGTTGTCCTCAAGTTTCAGCAGCCCATCCATATCGATCTTGCGCAGGTCGACATTCAGCAGCAGGTCGATGCTCACATGGTAAAATTTGGAGATACGTTTCAGTATATCATAGGGGGCTTCAGAAGTCCCGGACTCATACTTTACATAGCGTGCACGCGCGATTAGGAGCGCTGTGGCAAGCTTTTCCTGGGAAATGTTCTTTTGAATCCTCAGGAACCTGATGTTGTCGGAAAATAAAGACATACGCGAATTGTTGCTATTTGGAACAGCAAATATATATTATTTTGTTCTAATCTGGTATAATTTTGTTCGGTACTAAATGCTATGATTATGGAACGCTCGGTGGTACATATGGACCTTGATACGTTTTTTGTTTCCTGTGTAAGGCTGCAAAACAGTGCCTTAGAAGGTATCCCCCTGATTGTCGGCGGTGGTGACCGCGGCGTGGTGGCTTCCTGTTCTTATGAAGCAAGGAAGTTTGGCGTGCATTCCGCAATGCCGATTAAATTGGCCCTCAGGCTGTGCCCTGAGGCGAAAGTCGTAAAGGGTGATATGGAATTATTTTCCCGTTATTCCAATACCGTTTCACAAATTATAGAGCAGCGGGCACCGGTCATGGAAAAAGCCTCCATCGATGAATTTTACCTCGACATCACCGGCATGGATAAGTTTCATGGTTCGTACAAATGGACTAATGAGCTTTCCGCTACCGTCACCCGTGAAACAGGCTTACCGATCAGCTTTGCGCTCTCGGTAAATAAAACGGTATCCAAAATTGCGACCGGTGAAGGGAAACCCAAAGGCAACCTGGAAATACCACAGCCCATGGTACAGCAGTTTTTAAATCCCTTATCGATCCGAAAAATACCGATGGTAGGTGATGCTACTTTCAAGTTGCTGTCCCGTATCGCCATCCGTAACATACAGACCCTTGCCGAAATGCCTGTAAATGTGCTACAGGAGATGATCGGCAAGAACGGTATTGAATTATGGAAGAAAGCCAACGGTATCGACAATACCCCGGTGGAGCCGCATCGTGAACGTAAATCCTTATCGACCGAAGATACCTTCCACCAGGACACAACAGACATGGCATTCCTGCGGTCCGTGCTTTGCACTATGGTGGAAAAATTAGCCTACCAGCTCCGTAGTGAGGGATGGCTTACGGCAAACGTGACGGTAAAGATCCGGTATTCCAATTTCGATACTGAGACAAGGCAGGTCACCCTTGCGTATACCTCGTCCGACCATACGCTCACTAAAGCCGTACTCGAAGCTTTCGGAAAACTCTACCAGCGCCGTATGAGCCTGCGCCTGGTAGGGGTGCGCTTCAGCAAACTGGTGCGGGGTTCCTACCAGATCAACCTGTTTGAGGACACCCAGGAAATGATGTCCCTATATCAGGCGATGGACAAGATCAAAAACCGCTTCGGTGCTAATGCCGTGATGCGCGGCAGCGGCATCTTTCAATCAAAAATGATATAAGTATGTACCTTAATTGCCATTCTTTTCACAGCTTGCGCTACGGTACCATACCGGTCAGCGAGCTGGTGGCCCAGGGAAAAAGCCTTGGCATTACGGCCATGGCGCTCACGGACATCAACACGGTGACCGGAATTTATGAGTTTTATAAAGCCTGTAAGGAGGAGGATATAAAGCCTCTCGTTGGTATGGAATTCCGTGAGCAGGACAAACTGCTTTATATAGCCCTTGCAAAGAGCCGTCTTGGGATTGGGGAGATCAACCGACATCGCACCAAATACAACCTGGACGGTTTGCCAATACCTTCCACCGCACCCGATTTCAAAGAGGTATTCGTCATTTATCCTGTGGAAAATGTACCGGATACGCTGAGGGAGTTTGAATTTATCGGTATCCGCCCTGAAAACCTCTCGCTCCTGATCCGCCCCGAATGGAAAAACAGGCTTTCTAAAATGGTGGTGCTGCAGCCGGTAACCTTTCGCAGCAAAACCGAGTACAACCTGCACCGGATATTGCGGGCTATTGACCTCAACACGCTGGGCAGCAAACTAATCCCGTCCGACTATTGCGGTGTAGATGAAATGATGCTCCCTCCTGAAGAGATCATGGTACTTTACAGCCAATACCCGCAGATAATGGAAAATACGTTTGCCCTTATCAACAAGTGCCATTTTGAATATCAGTTCGGCGAGCCCAGGAATAAAAAACACTACACGGCCAACCGTGACACCGATCTGGAATTATTGACCAGCCTTGCACATCAGGGGCTGGCAAGACGCTACGGCACTGATAATGCTGCGGCGCGGGAAAGGGTAGAAAAGGAACTCAAAGTGATTCACCAGTTGGAATTCAGTGGTTACTTCCTGATCACCTGGGACATCATCCGTTACAGCAATTCGATGGGATTCCTGCATATAGGACGTGGCAGCGGAGCCAATAGCATTATAGCATACTGCCTCGGTATTACCGATATCTGCCCCCTGGAACTGGACCTGTATTTTGAGCGCTTTTTGAACCTGAACCGCAAAAGCCCGCCGGATTTTGATATTGACTGGTCCTGGAAAGAGCGTGACGTGATACTGGACTATATTTTCAGGCGCTATGGTGCCGACCATGTGGCCTTTTGTGGCACGAATGTCGAGTTCAAGTACAAATCCATTTTCAGGGAAGTAGGCAAAGTCTTTGGCCTGCCAAAAGAGGAACTGGATGCCCTATCGGGTACCGCTATGGACCAGCACGATAAAAATGAAGTGGTCAGACTGGTACACCGGTACGGGATGATGCTGGAGAAATACCCCAACCAGCGCTCGATGCACTCCTGTGGCATCCTGATTTCCGAAGACCCGATCACGGATTTTACGGCGTTGGAAATGCCGCCCAAGGGTTTCCCGATCGTACAGTTCGATATGCATGTAGCGGAAGAGATAGGCTTTGATAAATTCGACATCCTCTCCCAAAGGGGTATTGGGCATATTGATGATACTGTGAAGCTCATCAAAAAAAACCGTGGCATTACCGTGGATATCCGCGATACGTCCCTCTCAAAAGACGAAGCTGCGTGTAATGAGTACTTGGGCAGGGGGAAAACGATTGGATGCTTTTATATTGAAAGCCCTGCTATGCGGGGGCTGCTCAGGAGGCTGAAGTGCAACAATTACAAGGTACTGGTAGCCGCTTCATCGATAATACGCCCCGGCGTGGCCCAAAGCGGGATGATGAAGGAGTACATTTTTCGCCACAACTATCCCGATAAGTTTGAATACTTCCATCCGGTTTTCGAGGAGCAGCTTGGTGAAACCTATGGCATCATGGTGTACCAGGAAGATGTGATTAAGATCGCCCTGCATTACGGTGGGCTGGCAGCAGCCGACGGGGATATTCTGCGCAGGGCCATGAGCGGCAAGGGACGTTCCAAAGCGGCATTGCAGAAAGTAAAGGATAACTTCTTTGCCTCGTGTGCAGCCAAAGAACATCCCGAGCAGTTAAGTACAGAGATTTATCGCCAGATCGAATCCTTTGCAGGATACTCATTCTGTAAGGCACACTCGGCATCCTATGCCGTAGAAAGTTACCAGAGCCTGTACCTGAAAGTACATTATCCTATTGAATTTATGGTTGCCGTCATCAACAACCAGGGCGGCTTTTACCGTACAGAAGTATATGTCCATGAGGCGCGGATGTCGGGTGCCGCGATCCATAATCCCTGTGTGAACAAGAGCGAGTTAGAGACCACCTTGTATGGCAAGGATATTTATTTGGGCTTCATGCATCTTCAGGGATTGCAAGGGGAGATTGCAAAATGTATTGTAGAGCAACGCCTGGCTAACGGGCAATATGTTTCGTTGGAAGACTTCATCAAGCGCGTACCTATCGGGATTGAAGGGCTACAGCTTTTAATTTATATCGGAGCGTTCCGTTCAACAGGTAAAAATAAAAATGAGCTTTTGGTCACAGCCCGTCGTATCATGATGAACTTTAAGCCGGAACACCGCCAGCCGCAACTCCTGCCGGAACCCGTCCGCGAATACAAGCTGCCAGAACTGAAACGCTCCCCCTTTGAAGATGCTTTTGATGAGATTGAACTTTTAGGCTTTCCGGTCTCGGTAACGCCCTTCAATCTTTTGAAAACTAAATACCGTGGCGATGTGATGGCATGCGATTTGGTACATCACCATAAGAAACAGGTAAAGATGCTGGCGTACCTGGTCTCCCGCAAGCACGTACCTACCAAAATGGGCGCCATGTATTTCGGGACATGGATCGACGCTAACGGGGAGTTTTTCGATACAGCCCATTTTACAGGTAGCCTGAAAGAATATCCTTTTAAAGGCGGGGGCTGCTATTTATTGTTGGGTACGGTAGAAGTGGATTATCATTTTCCTACGATTACTATCTCCAAAATGGAGAAAATGCCATTTATTGCCGACCCACGTTACAGGGAATCTGATGCCGAAAGCATGCGCACGCAGGAAAGGCTTCGTGAAGATGTTTCCATGACACACCGTGAGCCATATCCACAGGAGCAGGAGATTAACCTGCCGAGGCATAAAATGAATACGACTAATCAGAAAAAAGCAGGATGAAAAGACAACAGGCTATAGGAAATATTGACTTCAAGCCTGAAGCGACTTCAACCACTAAAAAGCACAGCTATGACACTCTTTAACGATACCGATCTTTTTATAGTGGGCACCAGCCCAAAGAAATACTTTGACCTGCCGGGCCTAGAACTGATGCAGTATGATGGCTTTATATTAAAAGAAGACGCTGACCATTACTATAGAAAGTTACTTCGCAACACACCATGGCACAGGTACCAAATGCCCATGTACGATAAGATAGTGACGGCACCGCGAATGATTGCCTGGTATGGTGAGCAGGAAGAAGCTGGCGAAGCTACTCACCCTTGGACACCGGAACTTCTGGAGCTTCGGCAAAAAGTGGAACAGGAAACCGGACTTAAATTCAACGCGGTACTTTTAAATTTATACCGCGACGGCAATGACAGTGTGGCCTGGCATTCAGATAAAGAGCATAAGATTGGCAGCAATCCTAATATAGCGTCCTTAACCTTTGGACAAACACGTCCATTCCGCTTTCGGCATAAGACCAACAAGGAAATTGGTCAGGTTGAAATACCGCTGCATCATGGGACATTGCTTTTAATGTCTGGTACTACCAATACTTTTTGAGAACATCATATACCTAAATCATCTAAAGAGATGTTACCAAGGATTAATCTCACTTTTAGGCGTGTGATATAGCAATTAAAATCAATTAGCATTTCGGTAGATTTTTTAGCACTTATAATGTACTAGGAATAATTATGCCAACATCGTGGCAATTTTACAGCGAAGGAGCTGCCATAGCTGGGTCACAATGGATTAGGAGAATAGTTCGACTATTTGTCCTCTCAAGAGCAGCAATCTAATACTTCTCTGTAAAGTACTTCTTCCTGAACCAGAATGCAAGGTTAACCAAAGCGATCAGGGCAGGAACTTCAACCAACGGGCCTATGACGCCTGCAAAGGCCTGGCCGCTATTGATTCCGAATACCCCAATGGCAACAGCAATAGCAAGTTCAAAATTGTTTCCCGTTGCAGTAAATGCTATTGAAGTGCTTTTTGAATAGTCGGCACCAAAGAAACGTCCGGTGAAAAAGCTTATTACAAACATAATTGTAAAATATATGACCAGCGGTATTGCAATCCTGACAACATCCATTGGTATCTGTACGATAAGCTCACCCTTAAGGCTAAACATTAAAATAATTGTAAAGAGTAATGCTATCAGGGTTATTGGAGAGATTAATGGAAGGTATTTAGCCTCAAACCATTCAATTCCTTTAAGCTTAATCAAAGTATACCTGCTTATGATACCGAGGGCAAAAGGTATACCCAGATAAATGCCGACACTTTCGGCGATCTGGCCAATACTGATATCTACGGCAAAGCCGTCATATCCGAAATAAGGAGGAAGTATTGTTATAAAAATATAGGCATATACGCTATATAGGAACACCTGGAAGATACTATTAAGAGCAATGAGTCCCGCAGCATATTCACGGTTGCCATCAGCAAGGTCGTTCCAGACGACTACCATGGCGATGCAGCGTGCCAGGCCAATAAGGATAACCCCAATCATGTATTCGGGATAACCCTTTAGGAATAACAGCGCAAGGGCAAACATGAGGATTGGCCCTATAATCCAATTTAGCAGCAGGGAGGCACCCAAAACTTTGGTATTTGAAAACACGTCACCCATCTTGCTGTAATTTACTTTTGCAAGTGGCGGGTACATCATCAGGATCAAACCTATGGCAAGAGGTATATTGGTGGTCCCGCTTGAGAAAGAGTTGATGAAGTCACTGCTTGACGGCAGCAAGTAGCCGAGGGCTACACCTGCTGCCATAGCGAGAAAAATCCAAAGGGTGAGGTATCGGTCTAAAAATCCAAGCTTTTTTCTATTGGCCGCAGGGGCGCAATTATTTGCAGACATAACTATTTGTTTATTTGAGAGAACACGTAAAACATTTCTTCAGCAATCTGCCCGCTGCGTTCACGGTACTTTTCCAATTGCTGCGGTGTATTATCAAATTCCTTTGGATCCTCATATGTGATGGCTATTCTTTTCTCTGCACCCGATATAAAAGGGCAGCCACCATCCGCCTGCGAACAGGTCATTATGGCTGCAAAGCCACCTTCGGGGTTAAACTCATCAGAATAAGTTTTAGAGAAGGCTATGACCGGGTGCCGGTTTTCAGAATACTTCACAGCGTACACCGGATTATTCCCGGAATAAAGTGCCTGTATTTTAAAGCCTGAATCTTTTAAGGTTTCTGCAACCACAGGGAACATCGCGGTTGCTTCTGTTCCGCCGGAATAGCAAAACACATTAGGTATGTTGTAATAAGCAGCCGCCGCTTGCGCCCAAATTTGTGCAAGATGGCTCCTTCTCGAATTGTGAGTACAAATCAGGTTCAGCCGTATTTCCTCTTGATTTCCAGCTTTTGACTGTATAAAATCGATCAGCGGTTTAAGCACTTCTTTTCGTTCGTTTGAAATAGTATTGGCATTGAATCCATTAGCAACAGCAGCTAATTCCGGATAAAGCACGGTGTTTTCTGACATGATATATACTATTAGCAGCAGCCTCCTCCGGGAGCGCAACTGTTGGATGTTTCAGTTATTTCCATAAGGCTAACGTTCTTTTTGCTGGCAGGTACGCCACACTGATCCGATGCCAGGCAGGCTGTCTGCTTGTTTAACAGTAAGAAGGCTTTACCGTCGAAGCCAAGATCGTACTTGCCGATGGTGCCGTGCTGGTATTCCACTTCAATCTCATAGTCGCCGATGCCTAACACTTTTTCAGATAAATCAATAATCTTCAACAGCTTTTCAGCTTTAAGCCTGTGGTCTTCGTCATTGGAATCCTCCCACAGCTGGAAATTAACAACACTCTCCTTTCTGACAGTGCCACCGCAATCAATAAAGTTTTTAGTTATTGATCCCACTTCTGTAACGTGGAAATTTTCAGGTACATAAGACCCGTCAGGAAGCTGAAAGGACAATGTTGGTACTGCGCTTAGGCAATTTTTAAATTCTGATAGTTTCATTTGATGATTATTTAGTATTAACAGCAGTTCGCTTTTTTCTTTTCTGAGTATTCAGTAATATTCTGAAAGAAACCTTTTATTTTTTCGAATCCTGCCTCATTAATACAATAACAAATGGCAGTACCTTCAATGTTTCCTTTTATCAGCCCTGCATTCTTAAGTTCTTTAAGGTGCTGTGAAACAGTTGGCTGGGCCAGGGGCATTTCATTTACAATATCGCCGCATATGCAGGTGTCTACCTTCATCAGGTATTCAATAATAGCTATTCGTGCAGGATGCCCCAATGCTTTGGCTAAGACAGCAAGCTCGTTCTGGTTGTCAGTGAAGTGATCGGTTTTTGTTGCCCCCATATCTTTAATTATTATATTGCAATATTACGATATTAAATTTATTTTTGCTTTGTTCTATTAAAATATTTATAAATTTGAACATGAAGACAAAAGAAGAGCACTGGCAGGAGGTTTATAATTCCAAGGAAAGTAATGCCGTAAGCTGGTACCAGAGTGTACCTGATGCTTCATTGCAGTTTATAAAAAAGAACGTTCCTAAAAACGCTGCAATAATTGATGTGGGGGCGGGAGATAGTAATTTGGCAGATTTTCTTTTACAGGCAGGATTCACCGATATAACATTATTAGACATTTCCCAGGCTGCTTTAGATAAGGTCAGGTATCGTCTGGCCGGCAAAGATTCAGGCGTAACTTATATAACTTCGGACATTCTTGATTTCAGATCAGAAAGGGAATATGCTTTTTGGCATGACCGCGCTGCCTTCCACTTCCTTACAGGAGGCAATGATATAACACGTTATACGGAAATTATGGCGGCAGCGCTACAAAGAGATGGACACGCCCTAATCGGGACATTCTCGGAAATGGGCCCCGAAAAATGCAGCGGTATTGCAGTAAGCCGTTATTCGGAGGATCAGCTGGAACTTGCGTTTAAAGAAAATTTCGATAAAGCGGCCTGCTTTGTCCATGAACATCAAACTCCTTTTAATACGGTGCAGAATTTCAGGTTTTGCAGTTTTAGAAAAAAACACGTTTGATAATGGCGTCTGAGTTACTGATCAAAGATAAATCCGATAGCATATCGGGAATTAAAATATCCCCTTTCCGTAAGCACATACGCCGGACCGAGCCTCATAAGCATAACAGCTATCTGGAGATCATCTATCTCTCAGGAGGCAGCGGGACGCATAATACCGACTCTGTAGGTTATACCATTCATACGCCGATGGTTCTGACTGTGAGGCAGGATCAAATACACCATTGGGATATGGATTCTGAACCGGAAGGCTATGTACTTATACTAAAACGGGAATTCCTGGACCAGACAATTGACCGGGAGTTAAAACTATTAGTGGGCAGGCTTTCGGCTAAACCGGTGCATTACCTAACCGCACAAAATGATATTGATTTGGTGCTGGAACTGCTGTGCAGGGAATATGAAGGAGGGCTGGCCTTAGCCGGTAGTAGTATTGAGGGGCTTTTGAAGTCTTTCCTGTCAAAGGTCTTTTCGTCGCTGGAAGCTGAAAACATGGCCGTCACTTCATTGAAGGAAGATATGCATCAGGCATTCATCGAGTTCCTGACCCGGGAAGGCGCACAAAAGCGAACTGTTTCCTACTATGCAGAAAAGCTCAACACCACACCGCAAAATCTCAATGCCGCATGTCAGCGTGCTACAGGCAGGCCGGCGTTGGACATCCTGCACGATTTTGTACTTAACGAGGCAAAGCGGCTTTTGCTTTACACTGACAAAAAAAGCTCGGAAATAGCATACCTGCTTAATTTTAATGACCCATCCCACTTTACCAAGTTCTTCAGAAAAAGCGTCGGCAAGACACCGAAAAACTTCAGGGTTACTACCTGATACCAGTCTTTTTTCAAATTTACCATAACAGGTTTATAGTTATAGGGCAATTTTGTATTGTCGCTAATTACATTGTTATGGAAAAAAGAAACCAAAACAGGAGGCAGTTTATCGGGCAGGTAGCTGCAGCCGGATTAGTAAGCCTGCCGCTGGCTTCTGTACTTGCATCCTGTGCAGACGAAGGCGAAGATAAGGAAGAAGGGATAAGCCCCAATGAGGACCTGATGCAGGAACATGGGATACTTAACCGGGTTCTGCTGATATATGACGAACTGGTAAACAGAATTAATTCCCACAAAGATTTCGATCCGCAGCTCCTATACCAGGCTGCAATGATAATAAGAAAATTTATTGAGGATTATCATGAGAAGCAGGAGGAATTATACCTTTTCCCGCGTTTTGAAAAGGCCGGCCAGCATACTGAACTGGTCACTACCCTCAGGGTACAGCACCAGCAGGGCGGGCTGCTCACATCGACCCTTATGAGCCTTGGAAGCAAACCACGCCTGGGAGATAGGGAATATAGTGAAATTAAAGCTAACCTGTCCGCTTTTATCAGGATGTACCGTCCGCACGAGTCGCGTGAAGATACAGTTCTTTTTCCCGCTTTTAAAAAGCTTGTTTCAGCGCATGAGTATAACAGCCTTGGAGAGGAGTTCGAGAAGAATGAGCATAAGATGTTTGGAAAAGACGGGTACCTGGACTACCTGGCAAAAACCGAGTCAATCGAAAAGGCCCTGGACATCTATGACCTTGGTCAATTCACTCCTGTACAAAACCAATTGCAATGATGGCACCAGATAGTATACTTGTTTACATACTGGTCTTTATTGCGGGCACTCTAGCCTACATAGTTTCAACGCTTTCCGGCGGTGGCGGGGCCCTAATTTTAGTGCCTATTGCACGCTATTATTTAGGGACAGGCGCTGTAGCGCCGGTACTTAACCTGGCCAACAGTATTGGCCAACCCTTTAGGGTTTGGATATTTTGGAAAAGTATACAATGGCATATTACGGCAAGGTATGTGCCCGCAGGTATTTTAGGAGTACTCCTAGGAGGATGGCTATTCTCGCATCTTAGGCTGGAGCTAATAGAAGTCCTGCTTGGCATCTTTCTGGTAAGTACTATTTTTCAATACCGCTTTGGGAAGAAAGAACGCTCTTTTAGGATGCCCATTAAATGGTTCATCCCTTTAGGGTTCTTAATTGGGTTAATTTCAACGATGGTGGGAGCTGTCGGTCCGGTACTGAATCCTTTCTATTTAAACCATGGAATTGAAAAGCAAGAGCTTATAGCAACCAAAACAGTCAACTCTTTTATTCTTGGTTTTATGCAGATCGGGACTTATGTTACTTTAGGCTCGCTGCGGGGGGAGTTATGGGTGTATGGTATTGTGCTGGGTGTGGGAGCGGCAATTGGGAACCTTATCGGAAAAAAGCTGTTGAATCGTATCAGTTCCCGGTTATTCAGGGTATTGGTTATCGCTGTCATGGTTATCAGCGGGGTAGTAATGATAATATCAATAATTATATAAAATATGAAAAGATTATACTTATGGCTGGCAGCAGGGCTGCTGCCTTTTCTTTGGGGCTGCAACAGCCGGGAAGAGCCTAGTGGCCCTGGGGGTTGGCTCAAAGGTGATACAGGAGAAAAATTCAATACTGTAGCAGGTCAATTAAGAGGCTTTGATGCCACTATGGTTGAGGTGGGTTACCGCTATCAAGAGCTTTACTGGGCAGGCCGGGATGGCAACTGGGATTATGCACAGTATCAGAGAGAGAAAATAGGGACTACATTAAAAAATGGCTTTGAGCGTAGGCCCAAACGTAAAGCCTCGGGGGAACATTTTATGGATTTCGTATTGCCGGAAATGGAAAAGGCGATAAAAGCCAGGGACAGTGTCCTCTTTAAGGAAAAATTTGAAATGATGACCGTCAACTGCAATGCCTGCCATACAATGGAAAAAGTTCCTTATTTTACTGTTAAGCAGCCATTGGAGCGGCAATCACCAATAAGGTTCCGATAACATGAAGAAAATCATTATTGCTTTGCTGATGATGCTGGGGGCTGTAGGCATCCTTTTGCTGATTACACTGACTCCTTTATTTTCAGGTATAGCACGAACTGTCCTTGAGTGGGACAAAGCGTTGCTCTTGTGGATCAACGGCTTGCATAGTCCCATGATGGACCCTGTCATGTGGTGGATCAGTGCCAAGTGGGTCTGGCTGCCATTCTATGCGGGGCTGATAGTTGTTCTCGCCCTACACTTTAGAAAAAGAGCTATTCCTATGGTGCTGTTAATCGCGCTTCTCATCACCCTTAGCGACCAGATTGCCTCGGGGCTATTCAAGCCCCTTGTGGAGAGGCTTCGCCCCGGACATGAACAGGGCTTGCAGGACATGCTTCATTACGTAAACGGTTACAGGGGCGGGCGCTATGGCTTTATGTCCTCACATGCTGCCAATGCATTTTCACTGGCGCTTTACCTGACAATACTTACCCGCAGGAAAATAAAGTGGATGCCCTACCTGATCCTTCCATGGGCACTTGTGGTCAGTGTGAGCCGCATCTACCTTGGCGCTCATTATCCTACCGATATACTGGCACCGCTTTTTTTGAGCGTTTTCATAAGTAACTTTGTTGCCGCGATCTATCTATACATCACCAATAAATATTTTAAAGATGAAACTAAATCAGATTCTGACTACTGACACCAGCAGGGCTACAATCCTCATTAGGCTGATGGTGGGTGCTGTTTTCCTCTCGGAAGGAATACAGAAATTTTTGTTCCCGGCTTTGCGGGGTGCAGGGCGGTTTGAAAAAATCGGTTTGCCCTCACCTGACTTCCTGGGAAGCTTTGTAGGCTTTTTTGAAATCCTCTCAGGCCTTTTGATCCTTGCCGGGCTCCTGACGCGCCTTGCCGCAATTGTGCCGATTATCATTATGCTGGTGGCCATAGCCACAACCAAATCAACCGTTTTACAGGAGGAAGGATTTTGGGCAATGCTCCACGGGAGCAGGACCGACTGGGCAATGCTGTTAGGAAGCATCTATCTGCTAGTAAAAGGTGGAGGACGATGGTCAGCTGATGCCCTGATAAATAAACTTAAAAATCAGATCGTTCCTTCAGCTTAAACTTATTTCAACTATACAAATCATATGAATAAGATATTATTTTCGACGATCGCGTTACTGCTCACTATTGCCGCTATGGCGCAGCATCCGAGGATTCCTGCTTCATACAATAATCTGGCTTTTGATGCTAACGGAAAACTATACTTTGAGAATAAAGGAGGAAAGTACTTTACGGAAGAACTTACAGGTCCACTAACCATTGAACAGTTTCTAGGTAAAGCCAAAGGGAACGAGAATGGTGTCATGATGGATTTTGGAACATTGAAGGGTACGGTGACTTATGGCTTAATCCCCTATGGAAAAGCACCACACCCGCTTCCTGTTTATCGCAAAACCCTCAATATTGAGAATGGTAATGTAACATTTAATATAAAAGACGATTTTAAATATCCTTATGATTTTGTAGACTGGAAGAAAAATGGGTACCTGAACATTGGCTACAGGATTGCTAATGATCAGGGCATGATCTTGTTTGACGGGATAGTAGCGTTAAAAGGCGAGGGTCCGTTTGAAGTAACACCGGCGATTTATGAAGGCCCTTTTGTAAATATGGTTACGGATAACTCTGCGGTCATTTGGTGCAGGACCACACATCCGGTAAAAGCCGAAATTGAAATTAATGGAAAAGTATATAAAGATGAGCAGGAAAAGACGCTCCATCGGTGGGATATTGCCGGACTTGCTCCCCATACCAAGTACAGCTATAAAGTGAGTTATGGGATACAATCGCAATCGTATCATCTTAAAACCGCCCCGAAGAAAGGCAGCAGGGAAGCCTTCGTGTTTGGCTATTCAAGCGATAGCCGCCATGCTACCGGTGGAGGCGAACGGAAAATCCTGGGAGCCAACGCATACATAATGAAGAAAATTGCTGCGCTTGCTTATATGAAAGATGCCAGCTTTATACAATTCACGGGCGATATGATTAACGGTTATCTGAGCAGCAAAGAACAGCAACGGCTAGAGTATTATAACTGGAAAAAATCCATCGAACCCTTTTGGCACTACATGCCTTTTTATATAGGAATGGGCAATCATGAGGCGTTAGGCTTTATCTTCAAAGATGAAAAGGGGAAACAGCAGGCATTTATTGATGCTTTTCCGTATGATACACAGTCGGCCGAAGCACTTTTTGCGGAGGAGTTTGTCAACCCTGAGAACGGGCCCGGCGGCGAGGATAACAACAAGTATGACCCTGACCCTCAAAATATAGATTTTCCTTCCTACAAGGAAAATGTATATTATTACACTTACGGGAATGTGGCTATGATCGTTCTTAATAGCAACTACTGGTACGCACCTTCTATTGCTGATCAGACGGCTACCGGAGGAGGATTGCATGGTTATCTTATGGATAACCAGCTTTTATGGCTTCAACAGACCCTTGAGAAGCTGGAGGCGGACACCCATATCGACCATATTTTTGTGACACAGCATACACCGGCTTTCCCTAACGGGGGACATAGTAAGGATGACATGTGGTACAGTGGCGATAACAGCAAGCGTCCATACATTGCAGGGAAGCCTGTAGAAAAAGGCATTATAGAGCGCAGGGATGAATATTTAGATCTTTTGATTAATAAAAGTAGAAAAGTGGTGGGAATGCTTACGGGAGATGAGCATAACTATAATTGGTTAAAGCTTACAGCTGATATGCCTATCTATCCGGACAATTATCCACATAAAAAGCTTAAGGTATCACGCCCTGTTTATCAAATCAACAATGGCGCAGCAGGGGCTCCCTATTATGGGCAGGAAGTGTTGCCATGGAGCAAACATACCCAATCCTTCAGTGTAGAAAATGCGCTATGCCTTTTTTATATTGAAGGAAAAAAAATAACGATGAAGGTTTTTAACCCTGATACTTTAAATCAAATAGATGAAGTCGAGTTAAGGTAATAAAAATGGAAGATAAAATAAGTATAAAAGAAATTGCAAAAGTTTTTGGGAAATTAGGCATTATCGGTTTTGGAGGGCCTGCAGCGCACATAGCCATGATGCGGGATGAAGTAGTGGTCAAACGAAACTGGATGACCGAACAGCATTTTTTGGATTTACTTGGCGCCACAAATCTTATTCCGGGCCCTAACAGCACTGAGATGGCGATTCATGTCGGGTATGACAGAGGGGGGGTAAAAGGTTTATTCATAGCAGGCTTATGCTTTATTTTGCCTGCTGTTTTTATTACGGGTGTGCTCGCCTACTTTTACAGTCAATACGGTCAATTACCGGAGGTGCAGCGCTTTATTTACGGCATTAAGCCTGCAATTATTGCGATTATTCTCGCAGCGGTTTATCCCTTGGCAAGACAGTCAGTCAAAACACTATTTTTAGGTTTGATTGGTATTGTGGTACTGGCAGCGGCGGTGTTTGGAATTAATGAAATTTTCTTAATGTTTGGAGCAGGCCTGCTGGCTCTGGCACTGCATACTGTTCAGAATAGAAGGGCTGGTACTTTGCAAAGTTTCGCACCATTTACATTTATCCAAATTAGCCAGATGGCCTTTTGGTCGCCAATCAATGCTAAATTATTTTGGACTTTCCTTAAGATTGGTTCCATACTTTATGGCAGCGGGTATGTCCTGTTTGCGTTTTTAGATACAGAGCTGGTAGCCACTGGGCTACTCACACGGCAGCAACTCATGGATGCCATTGCCGTCGGACAATTCACACCGGGGCCTGTTTTTTCATCGGTAACATTTATTGGTTTTCAGATAAACGGGCTCTCAGGGGCTGTCATCTCCACTGTTGCGATATTTCTTCCATCGTTTGTTTTTGTTGCAATGCTAAATCCGCTAATGAGAAAATTGCGGAATTCCAAGGGGCTATCATCTTTTTTAGATGCTGTCAATGTCGCATCCGTAGCTATAATTGTAGCTGTGTGTTTTGAAATGGGTAAAGAAACCATCACCGATTGGCGAACAGTTTTAATTGCAGTGGCCAGTATAATAATTGTTTTTACATTCAGAAAAATAAATAGTGCTTTTGTTGTAATTGGCGGAGCTTTAGTTGGGTACTTATTGTCGATGGTGTGATTATCCCTTAAAAGTTAATAATTGAAGTTTTATTGTCTTCAAATTTCAATTATAGCGTTCTTGATCTGGTATAAAAAGTGGCAAATTCACGGCAAAAACATCTTTATCAATGCTTATCTCAGTATTACCGCAGGCTTTAAGATGGTAGTTCGACTACCATCTTTCTCCCTTGTACGACGACGTGTATTCAACCTGTTTTATGCAAGAATTGGAAGTATAAAATTTTCAATTATCTTTTGTAAAAAATATTCATTAAATTTGTAAATATTACTGTTCAAATCTCTTGTGAGTAAAACGGTGAGTGTTTTTTTAAGTTAGAGCTATAATTTATTGGTATAAAAGTATTTGTGGTGGCTTGGAGTCGTCCTGCCACCCCGACATAGAGCCTTTAATTGGCCCGCAAATACTGATTATTTGCGGGCTTTTTCGTTTTATACCCTAAATGAAACAGCATTTATATCAATATTTTTGTGAGTAATTAGGTG
>NZ_JAMWYY010000089.1 GCF_024305175.1 Flavobacterium sp. | reverse complement strand
ATGTTAATGATTATATCTCTAATTCTAAATTTTCAAATCCTACAAAATTTCATCCAATACAGGAGGCTTTAAATTTCGATGACGAAGAATAAAAAGCCATATTGTCATTTTTTCTAAAATAGATATGAGTAGCATAATAGACTACTTATTCGTAATTTCGCCCCTGTAATTCAATTAGGTATGCTGCGAAAAATATTCCGCTTTTTTCTTAAGGTTTGCTTGTGGTTCTTTGTGATTTCGGTACTGTCGGTAGTACTGTTCCGCTTTGTGCCGGTACCGTTTACCCCGCTTATGATAAGCCGCGCGTTTGAACAGCGCGAACGTGGCGAAGAAATGGAAGCGGCGCACGACTGGGTGCCTATAGAAGAAATATCGCCCGAACTGCAAAAAGCCGTTATAGCCAGCGAAGACTCTAATTTTCTTACCCATCATGGCTTTGATTTTGATGCCATGTATAAAGCCTACAAAAGCAACAAAAAAGGCAAACGCATTAAAGGCGGCAGCACCATATCGCAGCAAACGGCAAAAAATGTTTTTTTATGGCAGGGCCGCAGCTACCTGCGCAAAGGCCTTGAGGCTTACTTTACAGTACTTATAGAAGTACTTTGGAGCAAAGAGCGCATTATGGAGGTGTACCTTAACAGCATAGAAATGGGCGATGCCGTTTATGGCGCACAGGCAGCCTCTAAATACTGGTACCGCAAAGATGCCAAAAACCTTACCCGCTATGAGGCGGCAGGCATAGCGGCCATATTGCCAAATCCTTTAAAATATAAAGCAACCAACTCCTCATCTTATATTAACCGCCGCAAAGGGCGCATAGTGCGGCATATGCGCTATGTAAAACTCGACTATTAATGCGGTTTGCGTGGTTATACTGCATGTTGCTGTGCTACGCACCGCTTTTTGCGCAAAAACCCGCAGAAGTCAGCATTATACTCGATAACGACCTGTACAGTTCTCCTATTAATGACCAGTACTATACCAATGGCATAGAGCTTGTTTACCGCTACCTTACCAACAAAGAAACCGAAACCGTTGCAAAACAAATAACCGAGTTCAGGGCGGGGCAGTATATTTACAGTCCGCAGTCGGTGCGGGTGGCCGAGATAAAATACCACGACAGGCCTTTTGCCGGCTATCTTTTTGCCGAGGCAGGGCTAAATACCTATTATAAGAACGAAAGCGTACTAAAGCTGAACTTTCAGGCGGGGGTTGTCGGGCGCGAATCGCTTGCGCAGGATTTTCAGGAAGGCCTGCACAGCCTGTTAGGCTACCACAAGGTAGAAGGCTGGAAATACCAGATTAAAACACTCGCGGGCTTACAGGCGAATGCTTTTTACTCCCACAAAATCTTTTCCGGTACTTATAACGAAAAAATAGACTTTCACCTGCAGGGCGAGGCTTTTGCGGGCACCATCTGGACGAGTGCTTCTGTAGGGATTATGTCACGCATTTCACTGAATAAAGACAAGTTGCTGCCGATGTATAACTCGGCACTGCACAACGCCACCCTGGGCAGGGATAAAGAGGATTATAAAGACAGGCGCGAGCTTATACTCTACCTTAACCCAAATATTCAGTACCAGGCTTATGATGCCACTATAGAGGGCAGCCTGTTTAACGACAACAGCCCGGTTACCTTTCCATTAATACCTTTCCGCTTTAACGCAGAAGCGGGTGTAAAATACACCCGCAACCATTGGAATTTTTCCTATTCGATACACTACCGCGGCAAGGAACTGTCGAATAACGTAATTACCGGATATTATTATGGGTCTGTTGTTTTGGGGTATCTTTTATAAAGTTCGAAAATTTAAAGTTTAATGCTTAAAGTTGCTTTACTTAACGTCCAAACTTTAGACATTAAACCTTAAACTCTTTTATTTTTTCTTCGGCTTTACGCCCATGTTATAAAGCGTAAACGCCTGTGCATCGCTGTATTCGGCTATGGTTTGCGCTACCGATTTACCTGCACCATGCCCGGCATTTACACCTATGCGAATCAGCACCGGGTTATCCCCTGCCTGGTTTTCCTGTAATGTCGCTGCAAATTTAAAGCTATGTGCAGGCACTACACGGTCATCATGATCTCCTGTAAGTACCATTGTGGCAGGATATGCGGTACCTTTTTTTACATTATGCACCGGAGAGTAGCCCTTAAGGTAATCAAACATTTCCTTACTGTCTTCGGCTGTGCCGTAATCATAGGCCCATCCGGCTCCCGCTGTAAAAGTATGGTAACGAAGCATATCAAGCACTCCTACTGCGGGCAATGCCACCTTCATCAGGTCGGGGCGCTGTGTCATGGTTGCACCTACTAAAAGCCCGCCGTTGCTGCCTCCGCTAATGGCAAGGTAATCAGGAGAGGTATATTTGTTTTGTATCAGGTATTCGGCTGCGGCAATAAAATCATCAAAAACATTTTGCTTTTGCATTTTAGTACCGGCATCATGCCATTTTTTGCCATACTCGCCACCCCCCCTAAGGTTAGGTACTGCATAGATACCGCCGTTTTCCATCCATACCGCATTGGCAATGCTGAATGATGGTGTAAGGCTGATATTAAACCCGCCGTAACCATATAAAATAGTAGGGTTGGTGCCGTCAAGCACAAGGTCTTTGCGGTGGGTAATAATCATGGGGACCTTAGTACCGTCTTTAGAAGTGTAAAATACCTGTTTAGACACATAATTATCGGTATTAAAATCTACTTTAGGCTTTTGGTACACATCCGATTTTCCTGTTTTAGGGTCGTATGAATAAATAGTACCGGGGCTGATATAATTGGTGAAAGAGTAATACAGCACCTTATCCTCTTCCTTACCGCCAAAGCCGCCTGCACTGCCTACACCCGGTAGCTTAATATCGCGCACCAACTTGCCTTTAAGGTCATACTGCTTTACAACAGAAACAGCATCCTGCATGTATTCTGCAAAAATATACCCCGCACCCGTAGAGGCCGAAAGTACGTTTTCGGTTTCGGGTATCAGGTCTTTCCAGTTTTGCTGCTGTGGTGCAGCAACATCAACCGTTACGATCCTGTTGTTCGGAGCCTTGTAATTAGTGAATATTATAAGAGTAGTGCCCTGTGTATCTATTACACTGCTGTCGCTGTCAAAATCATCTGTAAGGGTTACAAGCTTAGCGCCGGGTTTAGATAAATCGGCTATAAAGAGCTTATTACCCGATGTTGAGTTTGCCGCCGAAACCACAAGGTAACGCTGGTCTTCGGTAACATAACCGCCAACATACCTGTACTTGGTGGCTTCGCTGTCGCCAAAAATTATTTTATCCTCTTTTTGAGGTGTTCCCAGTTTGTGGAAGTAGAGCTTGTGGTGGTCCGTCTTAGCGGAAAGCTCGCTGCCCTGCGGCTTGTCATAGCTTGAATAGTAAAATCCTTCGTTGCCTTTCCAGCTTATGCCGCTGAACTTTACATCGGTAAGCATTTCACCTGTAAGTTTTTTAGTAGCGGCATCCATAACAAACACCTTGCGCCAGTCGCTGCCCCCTTCAGATATCGAGTAAGCCACAAGGCTGCCGTCTTTGGTAAAACTAACCCCGCCCAGCGATGTTGTACCGTCTTTACTAAAGGTATTCGGGTCTATAAAAACTTCTTCTTTCCCGTTTTTATCTTTACGGTACAGTACCGACTGGTTTTGCAGCCCGTCGTTTTTATAGTAGTAGGTATAGTTGCCTTCTTTAAAAGGTGCCGATATCTTTTCGTAATTCCACAGCTCCTGCATGCGGTTCTTTATCTCATCACGAAAAGGTATTTTATCCAGATAGCCAAAAGTCACTTTATTTTGTGCTGTTACCCATGCCGCTGTTTCTTCAGAGCGGTCGTCTTCCAGCCATCGGTAAGGGTCGGCTACGGCTGTACCAAAATAATTATGTGTTGTTGCCGCTTTTCGTGTTTCGGGATATTTTATTTTTTCCTGCTTTTTGTTTCCTGTCATTTGTGCCTGTAAACTAAGGCTGCATCCTACAGCCAGTATTAATGATACTTTTTTCATTTTCTGATTGATTACATATTGCATAAAAATACAAATTATTTTATACTACACTTAGCCATATGCTTCCGGCTGCAGTTACAGTTTTTGCTTATAGTAAATAACCTGCTGAAAACCTTTTAAAAATGTTGTTGCCTACCCCATAAAATTCCCGTTACCACATAACAATTTATAACGGCGTATTTGTAATTTTACACGCTGTTTTGTCCCACAGTGCCCGCTTATATGAAGTTCAGGAAACCAAAGCCTAAGATGACGCTTCAGGAGTTCTTCAAATTAAATTTTGATGAGAATAACCTCTGGGAATACAAAGCGGATGAAGTAGATATGCTTGCCGAACTGGTGGATATTTTCCGCCCGGCAAACCCCGATGTAGTACTTACTGTTGATATAAGCGAGCTTTTGGTAATACTCGAAGAAAATGAGCAGTACTGCAAGGGGCTTTCAGTTTACCTGAAAGAAATACTGAAACACAAAAAATTCAGTAAAATACTTACAGATGCAGGCATACTAAGCGATACCGATTTTTTCTACGAAGTGCGCCACCGCCTGTTTGCAAAGCTGATACCCGAACAGCCGGAGAAAAACACACTTGAGTATGTGCTTAACCAGGTGTTTTTTATGAAGTCTGACCCATTGTGGATAAATAAAATTCCTGCCGAGCAGGTTGACGTGCTTTTCACGCAGCTTAACTTTTATTCGGTTTATGTTTCGAGCAGGGCAAAATCTCCATTGGCAGAGCTTCTGTTTTCTATAGAAGTGCTTATGCACCGTATTGCAGGGCGCGCGCTGGAGAGTGAGGTAACCAAAATGGTACCCGAATATGAAAACCTGGAAAGCCCTTTTCTTGCCATACAAAAAGAGTTTGCACTTATTAGCGACAAGCTGCTGGAAGAGCGCAAAAACTACATCCTGCCGAAAGACCTGGGCTATAAGCAGCTCATGATACTGCACCGGCAGTGTGTAGAATATGTAGAGCACGCCTTTAGGAACAGTAATAAATTTGGTATATCGCTACGGCTAAACCAAAACCTTTTGCGCATACGCCAGCAACTGCAAAGGCTGCGCACCCTGTTACCATTACTGGTACTTAATGAGCCTGAAGATGCACGCCGCAACACCATAGACCTTGCTTACTACCTGATAGAATATAACTGCGACAAAAACAACGTCCGTAAACTTATAAACGAAAGCACACAGCTTATTTCGTATGAAATAACACAGCATACTGCAAACACCGGTGAAAGCTATATAACCAAAGACAGGAAAGAATATTTCCGGATGTTCCGCACGGCAGCAGGTGGTGGTATAATTGTAGCTGTACTTTGTATATTAAAGGTTTTCCTTTCTAAAGTGGAGACCAGCGCCTTTGGGCATGCGCTGTTATACAGCCTTAATTATTCTATGGGGTTTATTGCCATATATGTACTGGGCTTTACCCTCGCTACAAAACAGCCCGCCATGACAGCCCCTGCGCTTGTACGGGCACTTGAAGCAGGCCGCCGCGAAAAAATTGCACCTGAGCTCGAAAAATATAAAACCTTTGCCGAATTTTTTGCGCGGGTATTCCGCTCACAGTTCATAGCATTTGTGGGTAACGTTGTTGTAGCATTCCCTGTAGCGCTGTTGGGTATATGGCTGATAGATATAACCTTTAGTTATAACCTTGCCCTTACAAAGTGGTTCTCGCTTATCAACAACCTGAGTCCGGTGCACTCACCTGCTATTTTTCATGCGGCCATAGCCGGTATTTTCCTGTTTCTGTCGGGCATTATTGCAGGCAGCGTTGCCAACCGCGACAAGCACCAGCACATGTATTATCGCATACAGGAGCACCCGTGGCTAAAAATGACACTGGGGCGCATTCGCACACAAAGGCTTGCCAATATCTACGAAAAAAAATGGGCGGGTATAGTAAGCAACTTCTGGTTTGGGGTATTTATGGGCAGCACCGCCTCTGTTGGAATTTTCCTGGGGTTAGACCTTGATATCAGGCACATAACCTTTGCAAGCGGCAACCTTGCATTAGGGCTGTATGGCGCCAATTATAATGTAAGTAACGAGATGATCTTCTGGGGTATATTCGGTATTGGCATAATAGGGCTGGTTAACTTCCTGGTAAGCTTCGGGCTATCGGTAATGCTGGCATTCCGTTCGCGCAATATTCCGTTCTCCGAGCTTGGCGATATTAATGCTGCCATCTGGAAGCATTTTAAGCGCAAGCCCGCCTCTTTCTTTTTCCCCAGCCTGCGCAACAGCAGCCGTGCTTTACTACCTGAAAGTACAGCCAAAAGCAGCCGCGCCCTTAGCGGAAAATCATAATTTAGCGACCTAATTTTTGCAGCTTGTCAGAAGTTACAATAACTTCCTCAAACTTGTTGTTGGCAAGCCATATCATAGCCTTTGCTATTGTTTTTGCCTTTATGCTTTTATATTTTGCCGTCCCGCCAATAAGTAACGGGTTGATAAGCCACATAAACCCGGACGCTATCTTTTCCATAATACGGGTTTCGTTACGCTCTGCCAGTATAAGCGAAGGCTGTAATATATGTGTTTTAGGCACACCTGCAGCTGCCACATCGCGCTGCATTTCGCCTTTGGTACGGTTATAAAAAATACTGCTGTTTACATCTGCGCCAAGCGCCGAGATCACTATAAAGGTATCAATACCATTTAGCCCGGCAAGCTTTGCCGCTGTTACCGGTATGCCATAATCTATCTTTCGGTAGGTTTCTTCATCAGGGGTTTTAGATTTTGTAGTGCCTATGCAGCAAAATACTTCATCACCTGTAAAATCTGCACTGCATTTTTCAAGCTCAAAAAGGTCGGTAAGGTGTTCCTCAACCTTAATGCTGCTGATACCCGCGCTGCTCCTCGAAAAAAGTTTTATCTTATCATACCTGCTGTCACTAATCAGCATTTTAACCAACTGGTTACCCGTGGCGCCTGTAGCGCCTAATATTATTGCAATCTTTCCCATACAACCTTTTTATATAAATATACAGTATTTTTGTGACATGGAATTGCATGTGCCGCAGCGGAAAATTATCCATGTAGATATGGATGCCTTTTATGCCTCTGTAGAGCAGAAGGACAACCCGCAGCTTATAGGAAAACCTATTGCCGTGGGCGGGGGCGAAACACGCGGTGTTGTTTCGGCGGCAAGCTATGAGGCACGTAAATTCGGGGTGCGCAGCGCCATGAGTGGGTATCTCGCCAAGAAAAAATGTCCCGAACTTATTTTTGTAAAGCCGCGCTTTGACCGTTACCGAGAAATATCGCAGCAAATCCGTAAAATATTCTTTGATTATACCGATTTGGTAGAGCCGCTATCATTAGATGAAGCTTACCTTGATGTAACCCACAACAAAAAGGGCAACCCAAGCGCGACACTGATAGCCCACGAGATACGCGAACGCATTTTGGCTGAAACAGGGCTTACAGCTTCTGCGGGGATATCTGTAAATAAGTTTATAGCTAAAGTAGCAAGCGATTATAATAAGCCTAACGGGCAGAAAACGGTTAACCCTGACGAGGTTTTACAGTTTCTGGAAGACTTGCCGATTGGTAAATTTTATGGTGTGGGCAGGGTTACTACAGAGAAGATGTACCAACTGGGCATTTTTACAGGTAAAGACCTTAAAGAAAAAACAGAAGACTATCTTGTACAGCACTTCGGCAAGTCGGGTGGGTACTATTACCATGTGGTGAGGGGCATTCACAACAGCGAGGTTAAGCCCGACAGGATAGCCAAAAGCGTGGGCACAGAGCATACCTTCAGGGAAAACCTTGTATCGGAAGTTTTTATGGAAGAAAAGCTGCTTGATACAGCCGGAGAGCTTGAACGCAGGCTGAAAAAGAAAAAAATTGCCGGCAAAACCGTAACACTTAAAATTAAGTACAGCGACTTTACGCTGCAAACCCGCAGCAAAACACTGCAATATTTTATTAGCGACAAGAGCCTGATATTTGAAACCGCTAAAGAACTGCTGTACCAGGAACGCCCTAAAGAAAGCGTGCGCCTGCTGGGCATATCGTTATCTAACCTTAATACTGACACTGCCCAGGGCGAGAAAAAGGCCGTAGCGGTGCAGCTTAAGTTTGAGTTTTAAACAGTAAAAAAGGGCTGTTTCATAATAACGGTTTCGATTTCGGTGAAGAAAAAACTCTCTATTATAGAATTTTTGATTTCTCCACTCCGCTTTGCTGCGGTCGAAATAGAACTCTGTTAACTATTGAAACAGCCCTTTTTATATATAATTTCTTAATTTTTAATCCCTGCTTGAAAGTTTGGCAAGCAGTTTAAGGAATTCTATGTAAAGCCAAACCAGTGTTATCATTAATGCCATAGCACTAAACCACTCCATATATTTTGGCAGCCTGCGCCTTGCGCCTTCTTCAATAAGGTCGAAGTCAAGGAAAAGGTTTAAGGCAGCGATAACAATTACAAACACGCTGAAGCCGATGCTTATCAGTGAGTTGCCGTATATAAACAACTGCACGCCGAATATAGACATAATCCAGCCGAGTAGGTAGAATGTACAAATAGCAAGTGTAGCACCTATAACTACCGAGCGGAACTGCTGCGTTACCTTAACCACTTTAAACCTGTACAGCAAAAAGCAAACTAAAAAGGTTACAAATGTAGCAGCCACAGCCTGCATTACTAAGCCCGGATATCTTGCTTCAAAAAAGGCCGAAAGCCCGCCTATAAAGGCACCCTCCAGCACGGCATAGGCCGGAACAAGGTAGGGCGTGTAAGCAGGTTTATAGATAGCTACGAAATACACTATTAACGATGTTATGGCACCGCCAATCATCATTGGCAGCACGTTATAGCCTGCAAAGAACAACTGCCATACTATAAAGGCACTGCTAACCAGCAGCACCAGCATCAGTATGCTTTTGTTTACGGCACCGTTAACGGTCATGGTGTTTTCCCTGTCAATAATCTCTACCGGGCGGCCGTCGGCATCATAAACGGTAGTAGCGCCTGCATTAAAGGCTTTGTTATTTAATAGCGGGTTTCTCGATTTTAGTTCCATTTGTGTGTTAATTGAATGTGATTGGTCAAATATAATCTTTCCTGTTAAGATTATCAAAAAATGTGCCTGATGTTGCAGTGTTTGGATTTAAATCTTAACTAGCCAAACCCGAAATTCAGGTGCGCTGCTAGTTTTTATTTTCTAATATTTAGTTTAAAGTCGTAAAGTTTAAAGATGTGAAATTACGATTTAGTTGAAAAGTTAAAATCATAATCACCAGAGCTAAATTGGAAGTTGAATCAATCTTTAAGTGCAAACAATAGGTGTATTTAGATTATGAAAATGGTTTCGGATTATTTTAAATTTATGTCATCCAAAAGCATAACATACATATTACTTAGAATAATTAATAGAATGATGATAAATTGTGTCCCTGTGTAAAAAATTAAAAAGTTAAAGAACTTCTTAAGATAAAAATGAACAGAGCTTAACTCTATAGAATTAATAAATAAATCAAGTTTTGTAAAATCTATTTGAGTAACAAACATTAGCGTTATGAGAAGAAGAGAGAGGATTATCGCAAATGATATATATGAGATTAGCTGTTTAGAGAAATTCTTATAAAGTTCAGCATAATGACGTGCGTCTTCCTTAGATGAACTCAGCATTTTTTTTCTTTTATCCATTTTATCTCCAACAACAATAAGTAAATTGAAAAACAGACCTGCAAAAATGCTTATTCCAGTTATAAGATAGGTAGAAACATCTTTATCAATGTTTACATTAAATAAGACTAAGGTTACAGCTAATATGATAGGCAACACATAATAATAGAAATTTATTGTCCGACGGTTTTCAGTGTCAACTCCATTGATTTCTTTAAATAAATATTTGTGAGCTTCTTTCCTTATTTCCCATATTTTAATTTTATTCCATTTCATCTCCAGTGGTATAGTTTATTTCTTTTTTTACAATATCTAAAATACCATCTGTAAATACCCTTATACTATCGTAATCAATATTTTCATTTATTATGAGTTCATTAGGCAACACGATCGCAGGAGTGATTTGAAATTTTTGTTCAACTTTTGCATGTGCTTGCTTTCCTTTGTCATCTTTGTAATAGAGAGTAGTTGTAACGTCGTCGTCATTTTCGATCTCTAAGTCAGATAAATCAACGCCAATCATTTTTTTGCTTTTAGAAAAATTATCTAAAAACTTACTTATACTATAGTTA
>NZ_JAMWYY010000088.1 GCF_024305175.1 Flavobacterium sp. | reverse complement strand
AAATAATAATTAGAATTAACAAAAAAAAATTGTTTGCATAATAGCACATATATGCAAAAGCCCTATTTTTGGTACACCATTAACAGGAATTTATGTTTTATTTAACAATTTAGAGAAGTTTAGTTATCATCCAATATCACAACCAACAAAACACACCTTAACTATCATGGAAAACATTTTATTGTATGCACTGCCCCCCATTGCTATTACCATTTTTGTTTTTCTCTCCGGATTTTTTACTGTTAAACACAATACCGCTCTTGTAATAGAACGGTTTGGTAAATTCAGGGCAGTAAGGCATGCCGGCCTCCATTTTAAAATTCCGGTAATTGACAAAGTTTCGGATAGGTATAACCTGAAAATACAACAGCTTGACATACCTGTTGAAACCAAAACCAAAGAAAATATATTTGTGGTAACAACTGCTTCTGTACAGTTTAAGATAAACCCCGATATGATATATGAGGCCTACTGCATTAATGAGCCTTATGAGCAACTTATTGCTCATGTATATGATGTTATAAGGGCAGAAGTACCAAAACTAAGGTTAAACGAAGCATTTGAAAGCAAAGATGCCATTGCCGCAAAGGTTTCTGATATCCTACGGGAAAAAATGTCTAAGCACGGTTACACTATACTAAATGTGCTGACAACCGATATTGAACCCGATGCGCATATTAAAAATGCGATGAACCGCATTAATGCTGCCGACCTTGAAAAATCGGCTGCTGAATATGAAGCTGAAGCACTGCGTATTAACATACTGGCTAAGGCAACAGCCGAGGCGGAAAGCAAAAGGCTTGAAGGCCAGGGTATAGCTAACCAAAGAAGGGAAATAGCAAAGGGCCTTATGGAAAGTGTAGATGTTTTGGGTAAAGCCGGTATATCGACATCAGAAGCCTCTGCCCTGCTTATGCTTACACATCATTATGATACACTAAAAGGTATAGGCAACGAAGGTAAATCAAACCTTATCATGATGCCTAATTCACCACAGGATAGTAAAGATATGATAAACAGTATGTTATCATCATTTACAAAGAATGTTCCTGCTGAACCCGAAAATGACGGACATAAAATTATAAGATTCCCCAATCAGGCAGAAAATCAGGCAGGAGATTATGAAATTTTAAGTAATCAGCTATAATACAGAAAATTACCTAAACCCGCTGTTTTAGCGGGTTTTTTATTATAAAACACTTACTATAAGTTTTAATGATACCACCATAGGAAAAAAGTATAGTAAAATTTTTAACATAATATATTAATAATGTGTATTTTTGGCAAATATTTAACATTTATGATTGATTAATAAAAGTATTAACCCCCTCCCTTGATTTACTAATGTTATGGAAACAATTTTTTATTTTGCACTGTTCCCAACAGTGCCGTTAATAATTATTTTGCTTTTCGGCTTTTATACAGTAAAGCAACATAATGTAATTATTATAGAACGCTTCGGGAAATTCAGGGCTGTAAAAAAGGCCGGCCTGCACTTTAAACTGCCTTTTATTGACCAGGTAGCTGAAACTTTTTGTATGAGAGTACAGCAATTTGATATAATAGTTGAGAGTAAAACTCAGGAAAACTTTTTTGTAGATGTGGCAGTATCGGTTCAATACAGGATTAATCCTGATAAAGTTTATGAAGCTTATAATTATTACAGGCCTAAGCAAAAAATGACGGCTTATATAAATGATGTACTACGCTCTGAAATACCCAGGCTGTGCCTTGCCGATACATTTGAAAACAAAGACAGGCTTGCCGAAAAAATAAAAGCGGTATTAATTGAAAATATGCAGGCAAACGGGTTTGAAATACTTAATGTGCTTACAACCGATATAGAACCGGACACGCATATTAAAAATATAATGAATGCGGTTAATGCTGCCGAACTTAAGAAAACGGCTGTAGAATTTGAAGGCGAACTGTTACGTATAATAGCTGTTGCAAAAGCTGAAGCTGATGCCGAAAAGAAAAAACTGGAAGGCCGCGGATTGGCAAAGCACACTATTGAAATAGCCAAAGGCTATATTGAAAGCTTAGATGCACTATCCAAAGCAGGTATATCACCTCCGGAAGCCTCTTCTATTTTTATGTTTAATGATACTACCAATACAAAAGGAACCAAAAATAAACCTGCAGCATCATTAAATGCTGATATTATAGAAAAGATAATGGCTTCGTACAAAAAGGCAGAAGAAAAGCCTGATGATGATGCAGATTACAAAGTAGTTAACTTTGGTAAAAATGATAAAAATAATATAGGCGTATTCAGTATATAAAAAAGGAGGCTCAAATGAGCCTCCTTTTTTATTTAAAATATCTTTTTGAAGAGAAAGGTTAGTGCGGCACTTTTTAAAGGGCCTGAGAGCATATTTACAAAACCCATTGCCCTTTTAGGCGTATCGCCAAGCAGGTTTTTTATTTCCAGGCTCTCTTTAGTTTCATCCAGCTCTTTTTTAAACCTGTAGTAAGCAAGATCCTTTTCAATTTTATAAATCTCAAGGTCTTTATTTATCTGGTCAAATGTTTTATATTCTTTATAAGCCATAACTAATATTTCTTTAGAAGAATTCTTGAAAAACGGGCTAAAAGCTGCCCTTCTACAATCTTATCCCTAACGGAATATACTATAAAGAAGCAGGCCAGGTAAATGCATCCTACAATTAAAAAGCCGTATGCATGGTTATCAAGTGCATAGCCAATACCTAAAGCAAGGGCAACAGAGAAGAAAAGAAGTATTAAAACAGCCAGTATGCCAAGCATGATCATTTTTAATATCATGGCGTTGGTCTTCATAAGCATTTTAAAGCCCCAAAGCTTGTAATACCTTATGTTGGCATCAAGCAGTTCTTTTGCCTGTTGCTTTAAATCTTCTACGTTTTCCTTTACTTCTTCAAATGCCATATCAAGCTATATTATTTATTAGCAGTACCGTTGTTGGTGTTACTGCTGTTGTTTCCTGCAGTTTGTACCTTTGCAGCAGAAGATTTAAGCTCTTCAAGCTTTCTTTCCAATGTATCTATAATATCATCTTTCTTTTCCTCTACACTGGCAACAAGCCTGTCAAAGCCGCTTTCAAGATCTTCTTTAGAGGTAGAGAACCTGTTTTTAACCTGGTCGCTCAGTTCGCTTAGCTTGTCTTTAAGCTCATCGCGTTTTGCTCCGTAGCCCTCTTTAATCTTTTTACGCGTTTTTGTACCTTCATCCGGTGCAAATAAAATTCCTAATGCTGCACCTATTGCCGCACCCGCAAGTACGGCGGCTATAGTTCCTGATTTACCAGCCATAATAAATTAATTTTAAAGTTAAAAATTTTCTTATATAAAGGTAAGGAAAATTAACATTTACGGGTTGTTAAGGTGTAGTTAATTCCAGCTTAAAGTATGCCTAAAATAAAATAAGCACGTATGAGGCATTTTTGCATACAAGCTGATATAAAGATATGCCTGAAAAATTAAATCGCTTTATATCGAAAATAATAAAGCTGGTTTTAATAGCAATTATCTATCGTTTCAAATGTAATTGTCAGGATTTGTAAATAATAAGAAAAACCACTGTTTGCACAGTGGTTTCATAAGTTATGATTATAATAGTTTATTCTTTACTTTCTATTTTTGCCCAGGTATCACGAAGGCCAACCGTTTTGTTGAAAACCAGTTTTTGAGGTGAGGTATCAGGGTCTACACAAAAATAACCCAAACGCTGAAACTGGTAGTTCTCTCCTGCTTTGGCATTTTCAAGGCTTGGCTCTAAATAGCCTGTAATCACGTTTAGCGAATCAGGGTTAATGTAACTCTTAAAATCTACATCTTTATCACCGTCGGGGTTTTCGAGGGTAAACAGCCTGTCATAAACACGCACCTCGGCTTCTAAAGCATGGTTTAAAGATACCCAGTGAATAGTACCTTTAATCTTCCGAAGGCTGGCTTCGGTACCGCTTCCACTCTTAGAATCAGGATCATAGGTAGCATGAATTTCGGTAATATTACCGTTTTCATCTTTAACCACACTCTCCCCTTTTATAATATAGGCATTTTTAAGGCGTACCTCTTTACCCAGTGTAAGGCGAAAATACTTACTGTTGGCATTCTCCATAAAGTCATCACGCTCTATATACAGCTCCCTGCTAAAAGGTACTTTCCTAAACCCTGCATTTTCATCTTCGGGGTTGTTCTCGGCATCCAGCCACTCCTCCTGCCCTTCCGGGTAATTGTCTATTATCAGTTTTACAGGATCGAGTACTGCCATAACGCGCGGGGCTACTTTGTTAAGGTCTTCCCTCACGCAAAACTCAAGCAACGAAACATCTATAAGGTTGGTGCGCTTTGCAATACCAATAGTATCGGCAAAATTGCGTATAGAAGCAGGTGTATAGCCCCTTCTCCTTAAGCCCGATATGGTAGACATACGCGGGTCGTCCCACCCTTTTACATGGCCTTCCTGCACGAGCTGTAATAACTTACGTTTGCTCACTACAGTATGGCTAAGGTTCCTGCGGGCAAATTCGCGCTGTTTAGGGCGCATTTTGCCTTCGGTATATATCTGGTTAAGAAACCAGTCATAAAGTTCCCTGTGCATTGCAAATTCAAGCGTACAAAGTGAATGCGATATGCTTTCTATATAATCACTTTCGCCATGTGCCCAGTCATACATTGGGTATATATGCCATTTATCGCCGGTGCGGTGGTGGTGCTTGTGCAGTATGCGGTACATAATAGGGTCGCGCATCAGCATATTGCTCGATGTCATGTCTATTTTGGCACGCAATACATGGCTGCCTTCCGGTAGCTCACCGTTTTTCATTTTCCTGAAAAGCTCCAGGTTTTCGGCAACTGGCCTGTTACGGTACGGGCTTTCTGTACCGGGCTGTGTTGGTGTGCCTTTTTGCTGTGCCATCTGTTCGCTAGTCTGGCTGTCTACATAAGCAAGGCCGCGTTCTATAAACATTTCGGCCCAGTCATACAGTTCCTGAAAATAATCAGATGCATAACGCTCTTCTGCCCATTTAAAGCCAAGCCACTCTACATCACGTTTAATGGCATCTACATACTCCTGCTCTTCTTTTGCCGGGTTGGTATCATCAAAACGCAGGTTTACCGGCGCGTTGTACCTAAGCCCCAAACCAAAATTAAGGCATATAGAACTGGCATGGCCAATATGCAGGTAACCGTTAGGCTCGGGCGGGAAACGAAAGCGTAAATCATCACGCTTCATGCCTTTAGCCAGGTCTTCTTCTATTATAAGCTCTATAAAATTAAGCGATCTTTCTTCTTTAGACATATAATGGGTTGTATTACAAAGCTGCAAAGTTATTTAAAAAAGCAAACAAAAGGCTGCTTTTACAGAATTAAACAAACGGATTGTAGCTGATAAATGCTTATTTTTACAATACTATTTAAATTTGAAATATGGGAATTATCCGCCTTGAAAACATCCGTACTTTTTCTTACCACGGATGCCTTGATGAAGAAGCTAAAATTGGTTCTGATTACCTGGTAAACCTTGAAGTAAAGACCGACCTACGCAAAGCAAGGCATACCGATGAGCTTGCCGATACCGTAGATTATGTGCACCTTAATGCAATTGTAAAGGAAGAAATGGCAATACGCTCTAAACTGCTGGAGCATGTGGCAGAACGTATAATAGCCCGCATATTTACAGAAATAGCTTCAGTATCAAGGATAATGATAGCGGTTTCTAAACTAAACCCGCCTATTGGTGGCGATGTGGCAGCCGTAACAGTACAGATTGAAGAATTCCGAACATGATAAAATTGGCAAATTTTAAGTATTTTTCTTGCGTTAGAATAAAATATATGTAAATTTGCCATCCACATCAAAAGGGCATCGTGGCCGAGTGGCTAGGCAGAGGTCTGCAAAACCTCGTACAGCGGTTCGAATCCGCTCGATGCCTCAACAAAAAAGCTGTTACGTTTGTAACAGCTTTTTTTATTTAGTCCTGGTTCTCCAGCCTGTCTATAACATAATTGCGCTCTTCAGAAGGCGCCCAGCCCTGTGCCAGGAGTACAAGGCCAAACACCATCAGTATTATACTTATTACTTTTTTAATCTTTATAATATTACGCGAAGTAAGTTTGCTCCTTAGCTGTTTTGCCAACAGTATCTTGCCTATATCCGTAAGGAAATAACCGCCTAATACAGAGGCAAAAAAGGTAAGCATCCTGCTCTTTTCCATATCAAGCTGCGGGCCAATGGTTATAATGATGGCCAGCCAGAAGCCAAGCACTCCCACATTGATGAAGTTGAGCACAAAGCCTTTTATAAAAAGGCTCAGGTAATCTTTTTTAAGTATCTCTTTAGAGTTTTGATTTACCAGCTCGTTACGCGAACTGCGCTTTTGCTTGATAAAAGAAATAAGCCCGTAGGTTAGCAGTATTATACCGCCGAATACAAACAGCGCAGGTTCATCTTTAATGCTCTGTATGAGCCTGTAACTACTAAAATAGGCAAGACAAATAAAAGCAATATCGGCAAGTACTACTCCAATATCAAAAGCTAAGGCAGCCCTGAATCCTTTTATAACGCTGGTTTCCAGTAACACAAAAAAAACGGCACCCGGCATAAAACTGAGGAAAAATCCCAGGGGTATAGCCGCAAGAATATCGTCAATCATTCAGTATCTTCTATTGAAACTGCAAGATAACATTTTAATTTTTAAAGCTACAAAAACCCGGATTAGTTATGAAGGTTGATGGTTCCACCAAGCACCGTTTGCTCATCAGTCTGTTTTGGTGAGCCGTAAATATCTATTTTACCCCCTGCCCTGGTTTTTGCCTTTGCAAAGTCAGTAGCATATATAGTGGCCTCTCCACCGGCATTAACAGTAACATCTGTTTGTGCTGTAACAAGTTCTTTTGCCTTTAAAATACCGCCTGCCAAAACAATGGCATCATGGTTTTGTGCTATGCCGTTAAGTTCAGCCATACCGCCAGATGATACTTTTAAAGTAAGTTTCTGCACATCAAGCTTCAGCTTAACAATAGCGCCTTCTTTTGCGCTTACTTCAAAAGCTGTTGCTTTAAATACATCCGCAGAGCCTACAAAAGAACCTTCGCTTGCTTCTACAACATAAATTTTCTTGTAGTAAACAGTTGCTTCAACATCCTCTCCTTCAAGAAGATTGTCTATATCCATCCTTATTTTAAGCTCGTCATTCTTTGTAACCAGCTCTACCTCGTTTGCCTTGCTGCCTTTAATTACAATTTTATTTTCATCTGAGGCAACAAGGGTAACATTAATCTGGTCGAATACCCTGATAGTACTGAAATCGCCCAGATTACGTGTTATTTCCTGTGCCCATCCTGCCTGTGATGCCATGAACAAGGCAATAAAGAATACTTTTTTCATTATTATTTTTTACTTAAAAGACACTTTATTGGTGCAAATGTTACACTACTGCTCTTTTTTTCCTAACAACTGGAAATCGAGCTGTTTTTTAACCAGGTCGGCATTTTTTACCTTTACATAAACCTCATCGCCCAACTGCAGCAGGTTATGCGTTACCTGGCCCACAAGGGCATATTGTTTTTCATCAAAGGTGTAGTAGTCATCTTTTATTTCCCTTATGCGGCACATTCCTTCACACTTATTCGAGATGATCTCTACATAAATACCCCATTCTGTAACACCTGATATAACCCCAAGGAACTCTTCATCCTTATGGTCGAGCATGTATTTAACCTGCATATACTTAATACTGTCGCGTTCTGCATTGGTAGCAAGGTTTTCCATGTCAGAACAGTGGCCGCATTTTATTTCGTAATCCTCATCATTAACCGATTTGCCACCGTCTAAATAATGCTGCAGCAATCTGTGTGCCATAACATCGGGGTAACGGCGTATGGGCGATGTAAAATGCGAGTAATAATCAAAAGCAAGGCCATAGTGCCCAATGTTGTTTACAGAATATTTGGCTTTGCTCATACTCCTGATAGCCAGCGTATCTACCATATTCTGCTCTTTGGTGCCGTGAGCATCCTGCATCAGCTTGTTCAGCGATTTTGAAATAGAATCTTTTGTCTTGAAATTTAAGCTGTAACCAAATTTAGAGATAACGGTTTGCAGGTTCATCAGTTTGTCTAAGTCCGGTTCATCGTGAATCCGGTAAATAAACGTTTTATTTTGTTTGCCAATAAACTCGGCTACCTTTCTGTTTGCCAATAGCATGAATTCCTCAATAAGGTGGTTGGCATCTTTAGATTCCTTAAAGTAAACCCCAACCGGTTCGGCTTTTTCATTCAGGTTGAATTTTACTTCAACCTTATCAAAAGAAATAGCACCATTTGCCATTCTTTTACGGCGCATAATCTTAGCGAGGGCATCCAGTTTAAGTACTGCATCCCTTATATCATGGCTAACCGTATAATCGTCGCCTGTAAGCGATGTTTCAGCCGGTATGGTGGCACTTTGTGTTTCGATGATATGCTGGGCCTCATCATAGGCAAAACGCTGGTCTGAATAGATTACAGTGCGTCCAAACCATGAATTTTTAACCTCTGCACCTTCTGTAAGCTCAAATAGTGCCGAAAAAGTATATTTTTCTTCATGTGGCCTTAATGAACAAGCAAAATTAGACAGTACTTCAGGGAGCATTGGCACTACCCTGTCCACCAGGTAAACCGATGTTGCCCTGTTGTAAGCTTCTTCATCCAGTATGGTGCCTTCCTGCACATAGTGTGATACATCGGCAATGTGTATGCCTATTTCATAATTACCGTTCTCCAGCTTTTTGAATGATAAAGCATCATCAAAATCCTTAGCATCACGGGGGTCTATGGTAAAGGTAAGTACATCACGCATATCCCTTCTGCGGGCAATTTCATCTTCATGAATTTCGGTATCCAGCTTTTGTGCAAATGCTTCAACATCAATCGGGAAATCATACGGCAGCCCATATTCGGCAAGAATGGCGTGTATCTCGGTATCATGTTCTCCCGGCCTTCCCAGTACCCTTGTTACCTCGCCAAACGGGCTGTCGGCTTTAGCAGGCCAGTCCTCAATCTTAACCAGTACCACATCACCATTTTCGGCATTGCCAATCTTATCCTTCGGGATAAAAATATCGGTGTACATTTTAGGGTTGGCTGTGCTTACAAACGCGAAATTCTTTTGTATGTCTATAACACCAACAAAATCAGTCTTGGATCGTTCTATAATTTCAACAACCTCTCCTTCAGGCCTCCTGCCCTTCCTGCGGTTGTATATGTACACTTTAACCTTATCACCATCAAGGGCTTTGTTAAGATTATTGGTTGGTATAAAAACATCATCTTCCAGCTCAGGCGACACAAAATAAGCAGTCTTTCGGCTTGTCATGTCTATAGTGCCTTCTACGTAATCGGCTTTTGCTATTACGCGGTACTTGCCACGCTCTACCTCTTCTATTTTTTCTTTAGAGGCCAGGTACTTCAGTTCTTTAATAATATCGTTGCGGCTCTTGGTATCATTAAGTTCCAGCACTGCAGATACCTGCTTGTAATTAAAAGATTTATTGGGGTCTTTAGACAATATCTTATATATCTGGCGAGAAAAATCTTTTTCATTCTTCACCTTCGGTTTTCCGTTTTTCTTACTCATAAATTTTAATATAATATCGCTGAAAATTACAATATATATGTCATTTAACAGAGGCTTTAAAGAAATAATAACGTTTTGTTTTAAGAATTGAATTACAAAAAACACTAAATTCAGTATCTTTATAAACAATAACATCCTGCAAATGAAAGATTTTGTAACCGCAGCCGTTTTTAACTACCCGCACGAAATTACTATACTAAAACACCTGCTCACCGGGGCGGGTATATCTTTTTACTTTGAAAACGAAACCATGACAGGCATAGTGCCTTTTTACTCTTTCGCCCTTGGCGGAATAAAGCTTAAGGTACACCCAAACGATTTAGACGCCGTTACTGCCATACTGAAAGATCTTTCGGATAACCACCTTAAAATTGTTTAACACTGGCAAAATGTTTTCAACACTGTTTAAAAACAAATAAAAAGATTTTTTAAAAAATTAAATTTTATGATGGTTATTATAGCTTGTTGAAAACAGGTAAAACTTTTTTTACTGCCTATTGATTTTACAGTTACACTTAGTTATCCAAAACAATTAACAATGTTAACTTAATGTAAAGTGCTGAAAGGTATACCACTTTAAATTTTCCAAACTAAATTATCAACAACTGTTAATAGTAAGTTTGCACTTAAAAGTATTGAAAACTCTACTTGTTAATTTCTGTTAATAACCATGAGCATACCGCTGATAACTATTTTTAAAATAATAATAACTATGCTTGCAAAATTGAATTGTATTCCTGTATGTAAAAAAATTGTTAAGTAACCTAAAAAACTTTCAATTTTTAACTGACGATTTATCAACAAATATTGTATAAACAC
>NZ_JAMWYY010000087.1 GCF_024305175.1 Flavobacterium sp. | reverse complement strand
TAAAATAAAAAGCCCGCTGTTAGCGGGCTTTTGTGGTACCTCCAGGAATCGAACCAGGGACACATGGATTTTCAGTCCATTGCTCTACCAACTGAGCTAAGGTACCGTTGTTATTGCGGGTGCAAATATAGAATCATTTTTATATTATCCAAAACAAATCTCAAAAAAAATGTATTCGTATCTTTGTGCCGATAATCAAACAAAGATGCTTTTAGCCGTAGATGTAGGCAATACAAAAATTAAAGCTGCTGTATTTGAGGGTGATGTCCTTTTAGAGAAATTTGTTTTCGACAAAAACGACAGCGAAAAAAAAATTGAAAAAATTTTTTCAGGCTATCCCGGTTTGGCAGATTCTGTGCTTTCTTCGGTGGGTGCAGGGCATAATGAAGTAATTTCGGTGCTTCAAAAATATTCTCGTACAACAGTTGTAAACCATGAGTCGGCCTTCCCTTTTCAGAACTTATACGAAACACCCCATACACTCGGTATAGACCGTATGGTACTTTCTGCGGGGGCAGCAATACTGTTCCCTGAAGAAAACAAACTTGTTATTGATGCGGGTACCTGCGTTACTTATGATTTTACAGATAGCCAGAACAGGTATCGCGGTGGTGCCATATCGCCGGGGCTGAAACTGAGATATGAGGCTATGCATAATTTTACAGCAAAACTTCCGTTGTTATACCCGGAAATACCGGAGAATTATACCGGCAAAACCACAAAACAATCGATGCATTCGGGCGTAGTAAATGGCCTGTTGTTTGAAATTGAGGGTTTTATAAGCCAGTATATGCAGGATTATGGCAATCTTACTGTTATACTTACAGGAGGCGATGCCGATTTTTTGGCTGTACGGCTAAAAAACACCATATTTGCCAATTCAAATTTCCTGCTGGAAAGCCTGAATAAATTATATACTATACAAAACAAACATGATTAAAAAAGTTATCGTTAGCTGTTGCTTGGTTTTCTCTGCCTTAGCGTTTGCACAGGAAAGGATTGCCTCTCCTTATTCGTATTACGGAATTGGCGACATGACCTTTAAAGGTACTGTTGAAAACCGCAGCATGGGTGGCTTGGGTATAATTCCCGACAGTATTCACATAAACCTGCAGAATCCTGCTTCTTACAGCTCGCTTATTTTTACTAACTTTACTGTTGGCGGTACTTCCAGTACTACTACTTTTAAAACCGATGATGCCGAAAGCAACTCTAACAGGACAACTTTAGATTATCTTGCTGTAGGAGTTCCGGTGGGTAAAAAAGTGGGTGTGGCTTTCGGGCTTATGCCCTATAGCGATGTGGGGTATAAAATAGAAAATACGGTAACGGATGGCGAATATGAGGAGTACAGGCGCTTTCAGGGCAGCGGCGGGCTTAACCGTGTTTTTGCAGGCGTTGCCTATAAAATTGTTCCGCAACTAAGTGTGGGTGTAGATGCACAGTACAACTTTGGTAAGATAGAGACAAAATCGATAGTGGCTGTGCCTAATGTGCCGGTGCAATACCCTACCAGGGAGATAAACGAATCAAAGTACAATGGCTTTTCTTTTAATGTCGGCCTTATGTATCAGGCAAAGCTTAATGGTAAATATGACTGGTTTACCAGCGCGACCTTTACACCACAGGCTACCCTTAGCGGGAGCACCGAAAGGCAGTATGCAACGATAACTTATGCTAACTCCGGTGCAGAGCTTATTGTGGATGAGGTTACAGTTTCTGTTGGTGGCGACGATGTCAAGCTGCCTTCAAAGTTTACCTTTGGTACAGGTATTGGTAATAAGACCAAATGGTTTGCCGGTGCCGAATATACCTTCAGGCAAAGCAATGAGCTTGGCAACAGGTTTGATAACGTTACATCGGCAGGTTTTGAAAGCGGACATAAAATAGCTCTTGGTGGTTACTATGTGCCAAACTACCAGTCGTATAACAACTATCTTAAAAAAATAACATACAGGGCAGGCCTTAAATTCGAAAAAACGGGGCTTGTAGTAAATAACGAAAGTATTAACGATTACGGGCTTACGCTTGGCCTTGGGTTACCGCTCCCTTACTATACAAGTAATTTGAACATGGGGGTTGAATTTGGGAGGCGCGGTACAACTAACGCCAACCTGATACAGGAAAATTACGTGAACTTCTTTGTAAGCTTTTCGCTTGGCGACCGTTGGTTCATTAAGCGTAAGTACGATTAATAAAATTGCAATGCTATGAAAATTAATAAGGTTCTGCTAACGGTATTTTCGCTCTTTATGGCTTTTGCCGCTAATGCGCAAAAGCAGGAAGAGTGTGAGAAAAAGTTTGAAAGCTATGAGGCACTTGTGCTTGACAGGGATTATGATGACGCTGTACCGTTGCTAAAGAACCTTATTAAAGAATGCCCAAAATATAGTGCTGATATTTACCTGTATGGGGAAGAAATCTATAAGATAAAGGCTGAATCATCTCGCAATCCGGAGGATAAGCAGGCTAACATTGATACGCTTTTAACCCTGTACGCCGATTATGAAAAAAACTTTCCCGGCAACGGCAGTGTGGTAAGAAAAGCAATGCTGATGAAAGAGCATAAGCTGGCTGATGACGATGAGGTTTTTAAAATGCTGGATAACTTTTATACTTCAAGCAAAAATAAGTTTACCGATTATGATGCCCTGCAGGAATATTTTATGCTTTACCTGAAACGCTATGAGGCAGGAGACAAAAATATAACCGGGACAGACTTTATAGAAAAATATACCGGAATAGCTGCGCAGGTAACCTATGCACGCAATACGTTTATAGCCCAAAAGGCAGCCCTGGAAGGCAGACAGCAACAGGAGCCACTTACCCGCAGGGAAAAACAATTCCTGAAGAATGCAGATAATTACATTGATGCACTTAGTGCCGTTCACCAGAACATAGATAAGCTGTCATCAAACTATGTGTCGTGCGAGTCGCTTGCCGAATATTACAGCAGCCGTTTTGAAGAGCATAAGGAAGATGCCGCATGGCTGGAATCGGTTGCTTCTGTTCTTTATGAAAACAAATGCTACAGGGAAGATATCTTATATAAAACAGCAGTAGCGTCATATAAAAATAACCGTACTGTTGCAACAGCCTTCAGGGCAGGAGATGTGGCGCTGAAGAAAACCAAAAAAGAAGAAGCTATCGGCTATTTTGAGGATGCTGTAGCATTGGAAACTTCACCAAGCCGTAAAGCAGGGCTATATATGCATATTGCCGGCATTTACCGTAATGCTGATAAGGCAGAGGCTAAAAAATATGCACTGATGGCTGCATCGGCCAACGCAAAATCGGGCGAGCCGTACCTGTTCCTTGCAGAGATGTATTCCTCTGTTGGCAACAGGGACTGCGGGCTTAACGATTTTCAGCAAAAAGCACTTTTGTTTAAGGCTATAGATATGGCAAATAAAGCTGCCGCTGCAGAGCCTAAATATAAACCCACAGCACAGGCGCTTGTTAAGCAATATTCAGAAAGGCTTCCTAACAAAGATGAAGCAAAAGCGGCAGGCTATAAAAAAGGTGATGAGGTGCAGTATGGCTGCTGGATAAATGAAACGGTTAAATTGCCAAAACTGTAATGATGAAGCAGGTTCTACGCTTTTTTTTACCTCTTGCGGCAGTAATTGTCTCCCTTGCCTCCTGCGACAGCGATATTAAAGATGTGCAGCGTATAAATACCGTTGAGTTCAGCCCGCAGGTAATGGCGGAAGATGTCAATCTTAAATATACCGATTCAGGAAAAGTAAAGGCTATATTAGTCAGCCCCCTGATGCTCGACTTCAATAATCTAAGGTACGGCTTTAATGAGTTCCCAAAGGGGGTTCACGTTACGCTTGTAGATGAAAGCGGAAAAAACAGCTATGTAGAAAGTGATTATGCCATTAATTATGCCGACACCGACCTGATTGACCTGCAGGGCAACGTAAAAATCACCTCTTCTGACGGCAAAGTACTCGAAACCGAGCAATTATACTACGACCAGAAAAACGAATGGTTTTACACAGAAAAATATTTTAAGCTGTATGATGCGCAAAATGGCAGCTATCTTGAGGGGCCGGGTATCGACTTTAGTAAAGATTTTAAAGTGGTAAACACCCAACGCAACCGCGGGGAAGCTAATAATGTTGACAGCAGCAAACTATAATAAATTTATTGAATAAAAATGGGTTATCTTAAAATTGTAGCATATCTTTATCTTGTTGCTGCAGCCTTTCTGGTTTATGAGGGAATATCGTCTATAAATGCAGGCGACAGCAGTAACGGCATTGTTATGCTTTTACTTGCCCTTGTGGCGTTGTTTATGTTTTTCTTCAGGCTTAGATATGCAAAAAGGTGGGCAGACAGGAAAAAAGATAATTAAACTATAGTATATGGAAGCTACGGTTATCATATTATGCCTGTTGCTTTCAGCTTTTTTTTCGGGGATGGAAATTGCCTATGTATCCTCTAATAAGGTTTATCTTGGGGTAGAAAAAAGGCAGGCCAACCTAATATCCCGCATTTTAACACGTTTAACCGAAAACCCTGTTCAGTTTATTACCGCTATGCTTGTGGGTAACAGTATAGTACTGGTAATATATGGGTATTATATGGGGCAGGTAGCCCTGCGGTGGATGGATGCCTTTGGGTGGCACTTCCCGGTTTTTTATGAAGTACTGCTGCAAATAGTAATTGCGCTGTTTGTAATACTGCTCACGGCAGAATTCCTCCCAAAAGTTTTTTTCCAGATATATGCCAACACACTGATAAAGTTTTTTGCTCTGCCTGCTTATGCTTTTTACTGCCTTTTTTACTGGGTTTCGCTTTTTGTTATAACCCTTTCTGATTTTATACTCCTTAAAGTGCTGCGTACAACGGGTGATACCCGCAAAGCCTATTTTACAAGGGGTGAATTGGGTAATTATATTTCGGAGCAGATGAATGGTGTAGACGAAGAGGACGAAGTGGACTCTGAAATACAGATGTTTCAGAACGCACTTGAGTTTGCCGACCTAAAGGCGCGCGAAGTAATGACACCCCGCACCGAAATTGCCGCAGTAGAGCTTAACGACAGTGTTGATGAGCTAAAGCAGCTTTTTGTTGATACAGGTTACTCTAAGGTGGTGGTATATGCCGAAACACTTGATAATATTGTCGGCTACATACACTCTTTCGAATTGTTTAAAAAACGCGGCAGCATCAGGGAAATGATGATAACCATTGAGTATGTGCCCGAAACAATTTTCATTAAAGAACTTTTAGGCATACTTACCCGCAAGCGCAAAAGTATGGCTGTTGTTCTGGATGAATATGGCGGTACCGCAGGTATAATAACCATAGAGGACATTATTGAGGAGCTTTTTGGTGAAATTGAAGACGAACATGATGAGGAGGAAGAACTCATGGAGCAGGAGCTTGAAAACGGCGAATGGCTGTTTTCGGCGCGCTTAGATGTGCAGTATGTAAATGAAGAGTATGGGCTCAATATACCCGAAACAGACTCATATGCTACTCTCGGCGGCTTTGTAGTGCACCACGCTAAGGAAATACCTAAAACGGGCGAGTACATACAGTGCGAAGGCTTCAGTATAATAATAGAGGCAGCTTCGACTAAAAAAATAGAACTTATAAAAATTAAGCCGCTAAGGGAGCAGTAAAAAACTTTAGAAAATATAAGGTCACTTCTTTTATTATTAAAGAGATAATTGTATTTTCGCCCACTGAATTTTAAATTAATAATCAATAAAATGGCGGTTTTATCAAAAATTAGGGAGCGTTCCCTGCTACTGATACTGGTGATAGGCCTATCACTGCTTGCATTTATAGTTACCGATGTTATAAGCAACGGCGGCTTTGGCGTTACTAAAAATATTGGTAGCGTAAACGGTGAAGACATCCCTGCCCAGGAATTTATCCAGAAGGTAAATGATGTACAGGCAAGGCAGCGTGGCATGAGTGCAACACAGGCTACAAACATGGTTTGGAACCAGGAAGTAGAAAATAAGCTGTACAGCGAACGTTTCGAAAAAATTGGCCTAAGGGTTGGTAAAGACCATGTTTATAATATGTATGCGCAGGATCCTTCTGTAGCGCAAAACCCTCAGTTCCTTAACGCAATAGGCCAGTTTGATAAAAACAAGTTTAATGAGTTCCTTGTAAACATGAAATCCACAAACCCTGACCAGTGGAGGATGATTGAAAGGAATATGCCGCTTGTAGAGGATGCAGCCAAAAAACAGCTTTACCTTACTATGGTAAAAGCGGGTATGGTTGCCACTAACCTTGATGCAAAAGCCAAGCATAAGCTTGAAAATGACAAGGTGAACTTTGATTATGTATTTGTTCCTTATGCAACTATAAATGACGATGAGGTAAAGGTTTCTGATGAGGAAATTACAGCCTACATGAAAAAGAACGAGAAAAAATATAAAGCAGAGGCTTCACGTTTTGTAGAGTATGTGCTAATAGAAGATAAACCATCAGCAGAAGATGAATCTGAATTAAGGAAAAGTGTTAATGAAATACTTACTCCGAGGGTTGTTTATAATGAGCAAACAAAAGCTAATGATACCATACCCGGCTTTAGGGGTGCAGCTGATGTAAAGGATTTTGTAAACAAAAATTCTGATGTTGCTTATGACACTACTTATGTAACTAAAAAGAGCCTTCCGTTAGAGCACGCAGAGCAGATATTTAACCTGCCTGCAGGTGAGGTTTACGGGCCTTATACTGATAACGGTTACCTTAAACTGACAAGGGTTGTGGGCAGGAGGCCAAATGCAAGTGCAAAAGTTAGTCACATACTTATTGCTTATGATGGAAGTAAATCTCCGGGAGAGCATAACAGGACTAAAGAAGAAGCTCAGGCTAAAGCCAATGAGATACTTCAGAAAGTAAATGCCAATCCAGGCTCATTCGCACAGCTTGCTGCTGAGAACAGTGATGACCCGGGCTCTAAAGGCAACGGTGGTATATATGATGATGTAATGCCAAAGCAGATGGTGCCGGAATTTGATAAATTCCTTTTTGGAAACCCCGTAGGTAAAACCGGAGTGGTAGAGACCGATTTTGGTTTCCACGTAATGAAGGTGCTTGATAAATATGATGCTGTACAGCTTGCAACAATAGCAAAAGAAATACGCCCGTCTGAAGGTACAAGTGATGAGTTGTTTACCAAAGCTACCAAACTTGAAATGGATGCAGCCGAAAAGCCGCTTGAAGAGCTTGCTAAAGCGCTTAACCTTGAAGTTAAAACAACAAATAAGCTTGGTGCTTATGATGAGAATATACAGGGCTTAGGGCAGCAAAGGCAAATTGTTAGCTGGGCTTTTAACAAAGATACTGAAGAAGGCGATGTTAAGAAATTTGATGTTCCTGAAGGTTATGTTGTGGCTAAGCTAAAGAGCAAGAACGAGAAAGGCCTTATGCCGCTTGAGGAAGCTAAAAATACTGTACTGCCTATACTTAGGAATGAGAAGAAAGCAGCTCTTATTAAAGAGAAAATGAAAGGCGATACACTTGAGGCGGTAGCCAAATCATCTGGCTCAAGCGTTGCTTCAGCTACAGATGTTACACTTGCGGCCCCTATGGTTCCGGGTGTAGGCTCTGAGCCAAAAGTTGTAGGTAAAGCATTCGGGCTTGGCGAAGGCAAAACATCAGGCCTTATAGAAGGTAATATGGGTGTGTTTATGGTAAAAGCTAAAAATGTTACCAAAGCTGCCGAGCTGCCAAACTATAATGCAGTTGCCACAAGGCTTAAATCAGAAAGCAGGGGCGGTGTACAGTTCAGGCTTACCACAGCGCTTAAAGACAATGCTGATATTGAAGACAACAGGGCTGAGTTTAATCAGTAATACTGTATAAGATACTATAAAAAAACCACTCTTGCGAGTGGTTTTTTTGTTTATAAGATCATGTCTTTATACGGAAGTATGGTTGTGAACCCTTTTGTTTTAAAATAGGGTGTGGGGTCTTTTTCTGAAGCGGCAAGTATAAAATCGCCACCCCATGCACCCAGGCTTTTAAGGCTGCCCTCAAAGTCAGGGAAAAGCCGTTGCTTTACTGTTTGCTGCCCTAATACACTACTCATTACAGCTTCATGCTCTTTAATAAGGGCTTTAAAATCGTTTAAAGTTACTGCGCCTGATATTGCATCCGTCAGGTTATTAATAATGCCTGTAAGGCTATTGTTTTGCTTTCTTTCCCTATAGGAGGCAATTGCGTTGCGGCTGTCCTGCTTTTTGTTCAGGTATATAAAGTAAAGGTTATTTTTAAAGGTAGGCTTAAAACTTACAGGCGTTACAAGAGGCTGCCCATCTTTAATTTCATAGAATATCGGGGTATTGTTTGCTGCGCAGGCAATATCGTAACCGCTGCCACCAAAACTCTCCCACAATAAACTGTAAGGATTAATCTCAAACCACGAAGCTATATTATTGATAAGGGTAGAAGAGGTGCCAAGCCCCCACGAGCGGGGAAAGGTTAACCTAGTTTCTGCTGTAAAGCCGTGTTGCAGCACATGTGGATTCATGCTGTGTGCCGTATGCAAAATTTTTACGAGTGTTTTTGTTACGGTATTCTCACTGTTACAGCCATTACTGATAATATCATTTAGTATCAGCTTGTCTTTATACCAAACCGAGCCATCAGCATCAAAGCCGGTCCATGAAATATAGTCCTCGCAATTTGGCTCTACATCCAGGTATTGTCCGTAACGTGTGGGTAAAGCAAGGGCTTTTGCCCCGTCAAGCACGGTATATTCCCCTGTTAAAAGTAGTTTGCCGTTACTGTAAAAAGTCTTTTTCAATAAGTGTCGGATTTGCTTTTCTTGCCGATTGTATGAAGTCTGCCACTGCGGCATGGGTTACTGTATTACTTTCAAAATAGGTAACAGCATCCTGTTTTTCGTTATCGGTAGCTTTTAATTGATTCAGTATGTTCATCAGGTGCATTTTCATGTGGCCCTGCTGTATGCCTGTTGTAGTTAAAGAGCGGACTGCGGCAAAGTTTTGTGCCAGCCCGGCGACAGCAACAATTTGCATAAGCTCTTTTGCCGAAGGCTTGCCAAGCATTTCAAGCGAGAATTTTACAAGCGGGTGCAGCGATGTTAAACCGCCAACAGTACCCAATGCTAAAGGCACATCTATCCAAAACCTGAAAATACCATTTTCTATCGTTGCGTGAGACAGGCTTGAATAGTTTCCGTTTTTAGAAGCATAGGCGTGCACACCGGCCTCTACCGCCCTAAAGTCGTTACCCGTTGCCACAACAACCGCATCAATGCCGTTCATTATGCCTTTGTTATGGGTTACTGCCCTAAAAGGCTCTGCTTCGGCTATTTTTACAGCGGTCACAAACTTTTTAGCAAATACTTCAGGGTCTATATCTTTCTCAACGGTAAGCTCTTCTATAGGGCAGCTCACCTCGGCACGTACCACACAGCCCGGTACATAATTAGAGAGGATGCTCATTATTACCTCTATGTCCTTTTCATCAGATGTAAAGTCACTGTAGGCAGCAGCTTCCTCTTTCAGTATTTTGGCAAAACGCTCCAGGCAGGAGTTAATAAAGTTGGCTCCCATGCTGTCTACCGTTTCAAAAGTGGCATGCAGCTGGTAATAATTGTCGAGCAGGCCGGTCTTATCACGAAGTTCTATATCGGTAATACCACCGCCCCTTTTTTCCATATTCCGGGTAAGGTCGTTTGTGCCGCTAATCAGCTTGGGCTTTATTTCATTAAAAAAAGTTTCCAGTTTAGCAGTATTGCCTTTATACATAAAATGTACCTGGCCTATTTTTTCTGTGCCCAGTATTGTGGCTTTAAAGCCACCTCTTGCAGCCCAGAATTTGGCTGCTTTAGCTGCTGCTGCCACTACAGAGCTTTCTTCCACCGCCATTGGCAGGATGTACTCTTTGCCATTTATCACGAAATTAGGCGCAACACCCAACGGCAGGTAAAAGTTTGTTATGGTATTTTCTATAAATTCGTCATGGAGTTTTTGCAGTTCGGCATCGGTGTTCCAGTATTTTCGTACTAAAGCTGCCGCTTCTTCCGGATTGGCAAAATATTCCCTTGCAATCCACTCTATTTTTTCTTCTTTTGCAAGTTTAGAAAAACCCGCTATTGCTTTACTCATTATCAGTAGCTTATATATATGCAGTATGCAAAGATACGCCATAGTAAGCCCATTTGCCAAAATAAAAAGTTGCGGCTAAATAAGTAATCATGCATTTAACAAAAAAATCGCCCGCTATTTCATAATTTTTTATTAAAATTGGGAGTTTTTTACCATTTGCAAAATGAATAACATCAAAAAAGCTTTTTTACTATTTTTATTGTCTGCGGCGCCTCTTTTTGCACAGCAGAAAATAACCCTTGAAGAAATCTGGAGGGGAACTTTCCGCACCCGTAACATGGATGAGCTGCAGGCGCTTAAGAAAACCAACCATTACACCGTGCTTAACACCGACTGGCAAGCGCAC
>NZ_JAMWYY010000086.1 GCF_024305175.1 Flavobacterium sp. | reverse complement strand
TTACTTACTATTGTTAAATAACATTAACGCAACATACGGAATATTACACTTGACTACTTTTACACCAAAATTTAATTAAGACAAGAAATGAAAAAACTTTACACTTTATCAATTGCTTTGCTTTCTGCTGTTTTTATGAATGCGCAAGAAAACCTTCTTGAAAACGGCGGATTTGAAGTGTGGACAGATGGTGTTCCCCAAAACTTTGAACCTTTCACAGGCTCAGTAAGCATTAATAATTTCGTTAGCCAAGAAACTACTATTGTACATGAAGGCACTAGTTCACTTAGGCATCAGTCTCAAACTTCTACACAATATTTAGAATATGACTTTCTAATAGATGTAACTCCCGGTGATGAATACACAATGAGCTACTGGTACCTTGATAATGACGCAAATGCAAAAACAAGGATTTGGTCTTCATGGATGCAACAAGTGGATTCAGATTATAATGTACTTGATGCTGATGCTGACATTCTTAGGAATGCTGAAAACACTTCTTATTCTGTAGATAACCCTCAGTGGATTCAAAAAATGGTAACCGTTACAGCTCCTGCAGAAGCTACTCATTTCCGTTACCAAGTAAGAACATACAGAGAAGCACCAGGCTCTGAAGGAGGTTTTATATACTATGACGCAATGTCTTTTGTGAACAATAGTGTAGCTTCGGTAAAACAAAATGAAATTTCAGGCCTGACTGTATATCCTAACCCGCTTTCAGGAAACACACTTACAATTGCATCTGACAGTAATGTTGAAAAAACTGTTGCTGTATATGATGTACTTGGCAAGCAGGTTCTTAACACTAAAACGGTTAATGGTACTATAAATGCACAAGGGCTTACAGCAGGTGTTTACATCCTAAAAATAACTGAGGAGGGTAAAACTGCTACAAAGAAACTTGTAGTAAAATAATAATACTTACATAGAATACCAAGCACCGCCAAAAGCGGTGCTTTTTTATTTTATACCTTTGCAAAAAAAGCCTTGGTTACAGCCGACGATATATTTAATATTTCTTCTAAAAAGCAGTTTGATAAGATTGCGCTTAAGGTTTTCAGGCAGCAGTTTGACAACAACAGCGTGTACAGGGAGTTTTGCCTACTGCTAAAAAAAGACAAGCAGAATGTAAAATTGGCACAGGATATACCTTTTTTACCAATTCAGTTTTTTAAATCGCACGCGGTATTAAGCTCAGAAGAACCTGTACAAACTACTTTTACCAGCAGCGGCACAACAGGCATGGTTACCAGTAGCCATCATGTAACAGATATAAGCCTGTATGAGCAGAGTTTCAGGCAGGCATTTTCGCAGTTTTACGGCAATATAGAAGATTATGCCATATTGGCGCTCCTTCCCTCCTATTTAGAGCGCGAAGGTTCATCCCTAATCTATATGGTTCGCGACCTTATACAAGGTTCCTGTAACCCGCACAGTGGCTTCTACCTTAATAATTATAATGAGCTTATAAAAAAGCTGACAGAATTAGATGCATCGGGGCAAAATGTGCTCCTGATTGGCGTAACCTATGCCTTGCTCGACCTTATCGAAATGCAGCAGTTCAGCCTTAAGAATACCATAATTATGGAAACCGGCGGCATGAAGGGCAAACGCCGTGAAATGATACGCGAAGAGCTGCACAAGCTGCTTTGCAGCGGATTTGGCGTAAACGAAATACATTCGGAATATGGCATGACCGAATTGCTGAGCCAGGCCTATTCGTTAGGAAACGGCATATTTGAATGCCCGCCCTGGATGGATATAATGATACGCGATACCGAAGATGCGCTAAGCTACATTGATTATGGCAAGACTGGTGGTATAAATGTGATAGACCTCGCCAACCTTAACTCCTGCGCATTTATAGCCACACAGGATTTGGGTAAAAAATATCCCAACCAGTCGTTTGAAGTACTGGGTAGGTTTGACAACTCTGATATAAGGGGATGTAACCTTATGGTGATGTAAAATAAAAACGGCATAAGCCGCTTTTATTTTTATTGATCGTTTTCGATCTTTTCAAAATAAATTCTATTCCCTTTAACACAATATTCAATCAGATCATATAATTCTAATCCAAGTTTTTCTTTTACACTCTCTGTAAGCGCAAAATTACCATCTGAATTATATTTTGTATTCGGTATACGCACCGAAACTTGCTTATCCATAAAATAAATCTCAACTATATTCCCAGAAATAGATTTTCTTACATCTTGAGGTGTAAATACTATCTGATCTGATCCAAACATATCTACATACTTAGCTTTAGCTGCAGCTTCAAACCCTATTATTTTGCATTTATTTTTTTTCACTAATGAGCTAATATTACACAAGACAGTAATGATAAAATAATTTTTCTTACCTCGTTGCAGCAAGACAAACCTGTTATTGATAAGGTCGTTTTTGGTGATAGTATAATCATCTTTAACTTTCTCCCTGTTTACAGATATCGCATTTTCTTTCAATGCACGCCTCGCCTCACTGTTAGATGCCAAAAACCCTGTACTTCCGGCTAATGCATCAACAATACCTATACCTGCTTCTATATCATCCATTGTCACTTCTGCCTGTGGTACACCCTCAAATACATCTAGGAACGTAGCTTCGTCAAGCTGTTTCAGGTCGTCTGCAGTAGCGGTACCAAATAGTACTTTTGATGCTTCCACAGCTTTTTCAAACTCTTCCTTGGAATGAACAAAAGTGGTAACCTCTTCAGCAAGCCTCTTTTGCAGTTTCCTAAGGTGTGGTTCCTGCCTGTGCTCCTCAATAAGCGCTTCAATAATTTCCTTGTCAAGGAATGTAAATATCTTTATATACTTTTCGGCATCCTCATCAGATGTATTCAGCCAAAACTGGTAAAACTTATATACCGAGGTCTTATCAGAGTCAAGCCACACATTACCACCCTCAGATTTACCGAATTTAGAACCGTCTGCTTTGGTAATAAGCGGGCAGGTCATCGCAAAAGCCTCTTTATCGCCTTCTTCGGTGTTCATCCGCCTTATAAGTTCGGTACCGGTAGTAATATTACCCCATTGGTCACTGCCGCCAAGCTGCAGCTTAGCGCCGAAGTTTTTATGCAGGTGGTAAAAGTCATACCCCTGTATCAGCTGGTAGGTAAACTCGGTAAAGCTCATTCCGCTTCCTGCTTCGCCTGTAAGGCGCTTTTTTACCGAATCTTTAGCCATCATGTAGTTTACGGTTATACGCTTGCCCACATCGCGCGCAAAGCCTATAAACGAAAATTCTTTCATCCAGTCGTAGTTGTTAACCAGTACCGGGGCATTTTTTTCATCAGAATTAAAATCAAGGAAACGGCTTAATACGCGTTTAATACCGGCAACATTTTTCTCTAATGCCGCTTCATCCAGCAGGTTTCTTTCATCCGATTTTCCCGATGGGTCACCTATCATTCCGGTAGCGCCCCCCACAAGCGCTATGGGCTTGTGCCCGCACTTGTACAGATGAACCAGTATAATGATAGGCACAAGGCTGCCAATGTGCAGGGAGTCAGAAGTTGGGTCGAACCCTATATAAGCAGTAGTCATTTCCTTATTGAGCTGTTCTTCTGTTCCCGGCATAATATCGTGCACCATACCCCTCCATCTTAATTCTTCTGTAAAATTTTTCATCCTTATTGTTATTGAACCACAAAAATACAAACTTGAGTTTATCTACATTAAAAAAAGTGAACAACCCGCTATATTAATACTGTAACCGCTATTTTTGTATTATGATATTAGTAACCGGCGGAACAGGCTTAGTAGGTGCCCACCTGCTGCTTCAGCTTACTGAAGGCAGTATGCCTGTGCGCGCTTTATACCGCACAGAAGCCGGTAAGGCAAAAACCCGAAACCTGTTTGCACATCATGGCAAAGAAGCTTTATTTGAAAAGATAAGCTGGGCACAGGGAGATATTACTGATATACCGTCTCTTGAAGAAGCATTTGGGGGAATTACCCATGTGTATCATTGTGCCGCACTGATATCGTATGACCCTGCCGATGAGGAACTACTGCGTAAAGTTAATATTGAGGGGACTGCCAATATTGTAAACTTAGCGCTGGCATATGGCTGCCGGAAACTTTGCCATGTAAGCTCTGTAGCGGCATTGGGCGACCCCAAAGAGGAAGAAACCGTTATTACGGAAGAAACGGAATGGAACCCCGAAGTAAAGCACAGCGACTATGGTATAAGCAAACATGGTGCGGAAATGGAAGTATGGCGTGGCCTGCAGGAAGGTTTGGAAACGGTTATGGTTAATCCGGCGCTGATTTTTGGCTATGGGTTCTGGAAACAGGGCAGCGGCACTATTTTTAAAACTATAGACGAAGGCCACTATTTTTATACAAAAGGTAACTGCGGAGTTATAGCAGCAGAAGATGTGGCAACAGTTATGGTACAGCTAATGCAGAGCAGCATTGCCGGTGAAAAATATACGCTTGTAGCAGAGCATATGCCGATTAAAGAATTGTTTGATACAATTGCCAACGGTATGGGCAAAAGAAGGCCGCCCGTTAACGCATCAAGGCTAATGACATCTGTTGCGTGGCGTTTTGACTGGCTTATTTCTAAGTTACTAAGGCGCAAAAGGGTTATAACGCGCTTTGTTGCCCGTGTATCGCATAATAAAACATACTACAGCACAGAGAAAATTAATAGCACACTACAATTGAATTTTAAAGAACCTAAAGCTTATATAAAGGAGTTAGCGGCACAATATGCGCAGGCAAAAAATAAAGTATAGCAGCATTACTGCGCTTACTCTTCCCGTTTTTCTAAACCCATCTTTTTCATTGCATTAGGGCCAAGCTGTTTATTAAGCTCTGTTTTTAAAGTATCTTTTTTATCTTCAAAAACTGCTTTTTCTTTATTAACCCTATCGGTTACCTTTTTATGGATACGCTCATACTTTTCAAGATCAGATGCATAATAGGTATTGTTTTGTGCAAAGGTGGCACTATCAATATCATACTTCTGGTAAATGTATTCGGTAGTATTCACATTGTTATCCAGCAGGTACTTTGGCTGGTGGGCGCGCATAGCCTGTAAAACGGTAATATCATATAATATATCGGCCATCTTGTCTTCGCTCAGCAAACGCTCTGGTTCTTCCGTACCACCGCCGCAGGAAGCCATACAAAACAAGCCAAGTAATAATGCTGCTGCCTTTTTCATATCATTATCTGTCAAAAAGCAAACGTTCGCCGCAACGCAGGTCTTTTACCTTAAAGTTATTATAAACCAGTTGCCCGTTTACAAACGTGTGTGTTATCCTTGATTTAAAATTAGCACCTTCAAACGGAGACCAACCACATTTATAAAGAATGTTTTCTTTCTTAACATTCCATGGCAGCCCCGGGTTCACAATGGCAAGGTCGGCATAGTAACCCTCACGGATAAAACCCCTCTTTTCTATTTTGAAAAGCTTTGCCGGGTTGTGTGCCATTTTTTCAACAATCTTTTCTATCGATATTTTACCCTGGTGGTAGGCTTCAAACATTGCCACTACAGCATGCTGCACCAACGGCCCGCCTGATGGTGAACTTGTATAAGGATTGTTCTTTTCTTCAAGAGTGTGGGGTGCATGGTCGGTAGCTACTACATCAATACGGTCATCAAGCAACGCCTTCCATAACGCATCGCGGTCAGCTTCTGTTTTCACCGCCGGGTTCCACTTTATAAGTGAGCCTTTCTTTTCATAATCGGCATCGGTAAACCAAAGGTGATGAATACATACTTCGGCCGTAATTTTCTTTTCCTCTAACGGAATTTTATTGGTAAAAAGCTCTAATTCTTTAGCGGTAGACACATGAAAAACATGCAGCCTTGCCCCTGTTTTTTTGGCAAGCGCTACAGCTCGTGATGATGATATGTAGCAGGCCTCTGTACTCCTTATCAGCGGATGGTACTTTACAGGAATGTTATCTCCGTACTCTGCTTTATATTTTTCAAGATTTTCCCTTACCGTCGCCTCATCTTCGCAATGGGCCGCTATTAGCATTTGTGTGTTGGAAAAAATCTTTTCCAGCACCTTTTCATCATCCACAAGCATATTTCCGGTAGATGAACCCAAAAACAGCTTTATACCGGCAACATTTTTAGAGTTGGTTTTAAGCAATTCTTCAAGGTTGTCGTTAGTACCCCCCATCATAAACGAGTAGTTAGCATAAGATACCTCTGCCGCCCTTTGGTACTTTTGCTCTAAAAGCTCCTGTGTTACAGCATTGGGTACTGTGTTGGGCTGTTCTATAAATGATGTAATACCGCCAGCAACCGCAGCGCGCGATTCGGTTTCTATAGTGCCTTTATGGGTAAGCCCCGGTTCACGAAAATGCACCTGGTCGTCTATAGCACCCGGAATAAGATAGTTACCCTCGGCATCTATAATTTTACTGTCAGACGATTTGGGACTTATGCTTTCACCAATCTCCTTGATGATTTTATCTTCAATTAAAACATCGCCCTCAACAATGGTTCCTTCATTTACAATCCTGGCATTCTTAATTAAAATCCTGTTCATGTTGTTTTAAAGCCGGTTAAGCATTTTTTTTATTCTCAGCGCCACTACGCCAATTATGGCTTCTTTTATAATGGCATTACTCATTTTAGATTCACCTTTGGTACGGTCTGTAAAAATTATAGGAACTTCTATAATTATAAAACCGTTGGCATGCGCACGATATTTCATTTCTATCTGAAATGCATACCCTACAAATTTAATCTTATTTAGGTTTATAGTTTCTAAAACTTTGCGTTTATAACAAATAAATCCTGCTGTTGCGTCGTGTATCTTCATTCCTGTTACCAGCTTAACATATACAGATGCATAATAAGACAGCAGCACCCTGCTAAGCGGCCAGTTTACCACATTTACACCCCTGCTGTAACGAGAGCCTATTGCCATATCGGCGCCGTTTCGGCACGCGCTGTACAGTTTCTCCAGGTCTGCCGGATTATGCGAAAAATCGGCATCCATCTCAAAGATATATTCATACCCGCCTGCAATGGCCCATTTAAAACCATGCACATAAGCCGTACCCAAACCTGACTTACCAGGCCTGACTTCAAGATGCAGCCTGCTGCCAAACTCCTGCTGCAGTTCCCTTACGCGTCGGGCGGTACCATCGGGCGAGTTGTCATCTACTATTAAAACATCAAAAGGGGTGCTAAGCGAAAAAACTGCCCTTACAATGGCATCTATATTTTCAATTTCGTTATACGTTGGGATTATAACAATGCCATCGTTCATTAGTAACCGTGAATTTTGGTGCAAAAATAATGCATTTCTAACGTGAGTTTCATAATTAAATTATAATAAAATTTTTCATGCTGAATTTTAAGTAATTTTGCGCCATGGGAGATATGGTATTATACGAGCGTTTAACTGCAGGCAAAGACTGGGCAACAGTTTTGTTTGTGTTATGCTTTATACTGATTGCCATTAATAAAACCGTTTTTGAGGGCCGCTTTGCCGAATTTATCAAGCTGGCATATTCTGACAAATATATAAAGATATATAAAGACAGTGGCAATATGCTTAGCGGCTTTACCATATCTTTTTTTATAGTGCAACTGGTATCGTTTACATTTCTTGCGCAGTTCCTGCTGAGCTACTACGGGCTCGCCGAAAAAACAAGCTGGATATCGTTTATACAGATACTAACTTTTATAGCTGTATTTATACTCTCTAAGTACCTGGTGGAAAAAATTATAGCCACTTCTTTTAATATAGAGGAGTTTAACGAAATGTTTAACCTGCACAAAGTAAACTACCGGGCTTATATTGGTTTTTTGCTGCTGCCGGTAAATATTATTTTATTTTATAACAAAGAGCCGCTACCGCTTGTACTATATGGCATTTTAGGGATTATCATTGCCGGGACGGTTATTACTTACCTGTTTTCTTTAAGGTTGTATCAAAATTTGATACTCGGCAAATTGTTCTATTTTATTTTGTATCTTTGCACTCTCGAAATAGCACCCTATTATTTCATGTATTATTGGTTTACCAAACAGTAAGTAAAACAACATATTAACTATGAAAGTGAAAACAATTTTGGTTTCACAACCGGAACCTAAAGTAGAAAATTCACCATACTTTGAAATACAACACAAACTAAAAGTAAAGGTAGATTTCAGGCCATTTATCCATGTAGAGGGTGTAAGCGCAAAAGAGGTAAGAGCCCAAAAGATTGACCTAAACAATTTTACCGCCATAATACTTACCAGCAAGAACTCTATAGATCATTTTTTTCGCGTAGCCGAAGAGATGCGTTATAAAGTGCCGGAAACCATGAAATACTTTTGCCAGAGCGAAGCAGTTGCTTTTTACCTGCAAAAATATGTGGTGTACCGCAAGAGGAAAATTTATGTGGGGCAAAAGGAATTTGCCGACCTATCCCCGCTTATTAAAAAGTATAAGGATGAAAAATTCCTGTTACCGGCATCTGACCAGCTTAATGAAGATGTGCCGCAAACGCTTAACGCCCTAAAGGTAAACTGGACACCCGGTATTTTTTACCGCACGGTTATGAGCGACCTTAGCGACCTTAAGGATGTATATTATGATGTATTGGCATTTTTTAGCCCTACCGGGATAAAATCGTTATTTAAAAACTTCCCGGAGTTTAAGCAAAATGATACCCGTATAGCCGTTTTTGGCAGTACAACCCAAAAAGAAGCGTTAGACCACGGATTGCGCATTGACATCATGGCGCCAACGCCCGATACACCAAGCATGACAATGGCGCTTGAAAAATATATACAGGAGGCCAATAAAGCCAAATAAAGACTTCCATCATCACATTACTGAAAAAATAGTAAGCTGCCCCTAAGGGCAGCTTTTTTATTGCTGTAACGGCACTTTATATCATCTTGAAAGATATATAAAATGAAAAACCGCCCTTGGCAAAAGGACGGTTTTCCGCATCTATTCTAAAATCACATTTATGCCAGTGGGGCACCTGCAAGAATTTCTTCATTGGCAAATTCCTCAAACTTGGCAAAATTTTTCCTGAATGCCGCTGCAAGTTCATGCGCTTTGGCATCATAGGCTTCTTTATTTTCCCACGTATTACGCGGATTAAGTATTTCTGATGGTACGTTAGGGCAGCTTTGCGGCTTGGCAAGGCCAAAAACCTCATGCGTGGTATAATCTACATTATCCAGCTCGCCGTTAAGCGCTGCTGTAATCATAGTCCTTGTATATTTAAGCTTCATCCTGCTGCCGGTGCCATAAGGGCCACCAGTCCAGCCGGTATTTATAAGCCATACATTAACTCCTGAATCTTTCATTTTCTTGCTTAGCATCTCGGCATATTTTGTTGGGTGCAGCGGCATGAAAGGCGCACCAAAACAGGCTGAGAAGTTAGGCTGCGGCTCGTTTACACCAGCCTCTGTACCGGCAACTTTAGCAGTATAGCCCGATATGAAGTGGTAAGCTGCCTGGCCCGGGGTAAGTTTGCTTATAGGAGGCAGTACACCAAATGCATCAGCAGTTAAGAAGAAAATGTTTTTAGGGTTTTTACCGATAGAGCCCGGCTGAATGTTATCTATATGATAAATAGGATAACTTACCCTTGTATTTTGTGTAATTGAAATATCTTCATAATCTACCATGTTAGTACCTTCCTCAAAAATTACGTTTTCAAGTATGGCGCCTCTTTTAATGGCATGGTAAATGTCCGGTTCGTTCTCTTCTGTAAGGTTTATAACTTTTGCATAGCAGCCACCTTCAAAGTTAAACACAGTGTTTTCATTTGTCCACCCATGCTCATCATCACCAATCAGCCTGCGGTTAGGATCGGCAGAAAGCGTTGTTTTTCCTGTTCCTGAAAGTCCGAAGAAAATTGCCGTATCACCATCTTCGCCAACGTTGGCGCTACAGTGCATTGGCAACGTATTTTTATATACAGGCAAGATAAAGTTAAGCGCAGAGAAAATACCTTTTTTCATTTCTCCGGTATAGCCTGTACCGCCTATAAGCGCTATCTTCCTTGTAAAATCAAGTATTGCAAAATTGTGCTGGCGCGTACCGTCTACAGCAGGGTCTGCTTTAAAGCCCGGCGCGCATACTACGTGCCAGTCGGCAGAAAAATCTTCAAGCTCAGAATCTTCAGGACGAAGAAACATATTATAGCAGAAAAGATTGCTCCATGGATACTCTGTAACCACCCTTACATTTAACCTGTAATTAGGGTCGGCACACACATAGCTATCACGAACATATAGCTCTTTTCCTGACAGGTAGTCGGTAACTTTATTATATAACGCTTCAAATTTGTCGCTGTCAAACGGCAGGTTAATATTGCCCCACCATACTTTGTCTTCAGTAATGCTGTCTTTTACAATAAAACGATCTTGGGGAGACCTGCCTGTAAACTCTCCGGTATTAACCGCAAGTGCCCCTGTAGAACTCTCAACTCCCATACCTTTCTCTATAGATATATCATGAAGCTCATCAGGAGACAACTGATATTTTACAGTAGCGTTCTTAATTCCCATGTTTTCCAACGAAATCGTTTTCGTGAAAAGGCCGTAATTCTCCATAACTTTAAGATTAAGTTGCATTGTTTTAAAGGGCAAATGTAAAAAATA
>NZ_JAMWYY010000085.1 GCF_024305175.1 Flavobacterium sp. | reverse complement strand
GAGACAGTATTTAAAGTGTTGATTATGGATAGTTTGGAAATAAAAAAGCGTCGTGAGTTACTAGGGCTTACACAAAAAGAACTTGCTGATTTAGTGGGTGCAAGCCGTGAAACTATAATCAATTATGAGAAGGGACGCCCGATACCACGCTCTAAAAGTGAAATATTAAACAAAGTATTGCTTCAGGAAAGCATTGAGGATAAAAATGTTACACTTGAGCAGGTAAAAGCCAAAAATGAAGCTTTCGAAAATAAAAACGGCAACAAATTCATAGAACTACCTAACGGACAGTACTATATGCTAATGCCGCTTGCAGAATTTAACGTTCAGGCAGGGTTTTTGGGGAATTATCAGGATGCCGACTTTTTAATGGATTTGGGCCAGCACGGCATTTTGGTAGACAGGCCCTACCAGGGGCGCTATGTTGCCTTTAGGGTTAACGGCGACAGTATGGACGATGGCAGCAGCAACGCCATAGCCCGCAACAGCATTGTTACAACCCGCGAGCTGCAACGCCACCACTGGGCAGACAAGCTCCGTTACCGCGACTTTCCTTATTGGGTTATTTATACCACGCAAAGCAAGATGCCCCTGCTGAAAGAGATAATTGAGCACAACACTGAAGAGGGGTACATAGTTTGCCATTCATTAAATGACAGCCCGGAGTTTACCGACTTTAAATTATCATTGAATGATGTAAAGGCACTATTTTATGTTATAGATGTAAACAAAAGTATAAGTAAAAAGGTAAGTTACTAATTTTAAATTATTTGCGACTTAAATCATTTCAAGAAAATGATATTAAGTGCTTTTTGCATGAATAACTTTACTAAATTTAGGTTTAATTTCATAAAAGCTATTCTTACATATTTATTTTATTTAGCTCCTTAAATTACTTAACAGCTACGGGGGTTTACATATGAATTATAAGAAGTTTGAAAATGAGTTGGGTGCAGCCTGCAGGCAGGTGCAATCAGATTTTTTGAAACGTTTTAAACAAGGAGTATATATATCGGCAGGAGGGGCTAACCTCGAAAATTTTATAAACGATTTACAGCAGGAGTACGAAAAAGTCGCTGCTAATTTTATTAAGGAAAACGGGCTCGAGAATGATATCGCAGCGCGTAAAAAAGTACTGGCACTTGCAAAACAACATGCCAAAAAATGCATAGAAGAGTTCAGCAAGATCCAGTAAAACTTATTCAAAAAGAGATATTGCTTTTAAAGGTTTGATTTTTAAACAACTCTATACTACTGAAAATACAGTTTCAGTAAAATATCCTTTTCATGTTATAATTTTGTAACCGGAAATAAGCAATAAGCCAAACACAAGATTTAACAGCCGCAATCAGTACAAGGTAAAGAGACATTTACCGTTCAGCTAAGCTGGTCATCAATCTGTTTTGGTTATTGCAATCCTTCCTGATATTTCAATCATTCATTACCCGGAATGACAGGAAACATTTATATCTCCGGCCAGATAGGCTCTTTTGATGGTGTTACCGGTATTGGGCTTGCAGATGTTATTGCACAGGTAAAAAGACAGCCCGGCGCAACGGCTTATAATGTGCATATAAACAGCGAGGGCGGCCTGGTAGATGTAGGTTTCGACATTTACAATTACCTCAAATCGCTAAAAAAGCCTTTAAGCACTATTGGCAGTGGCATAGTGGCCAGCATTGCAACCGTAATTTTTATGGCCGGGCAAAAAAGGCAGCTACGCCCCAACACTCCTTTTATGATTCACCTGCCCTGGGGCGGCTCTATGGGCACTGCCGATGAGCTCGAAAAATTTGCCGGGCAGCTAAGGCAGGTAGAGCAAAAAATGGTGGGCTTCTATAAAAAAGCACTGGGCATAGAAGAGCAGGCCATACTGCCACTGCTTAAAAACGAAACCTGGCTAACACCAAAACAACTGCACGGGTTAGGCTTTACCACTACACTACAGCCCGTTAAGGCTTGCGCAAAAGCATTCATTAATCCAAATTTTACTATGAAAGGAACTTTTACCGAAAAAGACAGGCACTGGATGGAGAGCCTGTTTACCAAAGTGCTGGGCCGCTTTAATAACGCCCGCATTTTTAACAAAGTGGTACAGGATGCAACAGGTGCCGAAATTGATTTTACCGAATTGCCTGATGACGGACTTATTGAGGTTGGCGCAACAGCTACGGTAGATGGCATGCCTGCCGAAGGAGAGTACCTGCTGCCCGACGGCACAACCTATGTGTTTGAAGCCGGTGAGCTTACTGAAATTATTGAGCCCGAAGCCGGAGCCGCAGAAGAAGCTGCAGCCCTGCGTGCCGAAAACAAAGCACTTAAACGCCAGCTAAACCATATTAAAAGCGAAGTAATGGCACTTAAAAAACAGGTAGGCAGCCGTTATAACGTAGAGGGCAAAAAAGCGGCAATAAGAAAAGCGGCACAGGCCGACAGGCTTAACGGCATGAAACAGTATTTGCATAATAAAAACAGGAAGTAATGGGGCTTATTAACGCTGATGCTTTAACACTGAATGCCCGCGAGGCCGAAACGGTAAGCGAGGTTATTTTTGAAAGGGTTTTTAATGACAGCGACCTTGCCGAATATCATGAAATTGAAACGGGCATAGACGTAAAAACCCAGATAGCTTTTGCCGAAAGGCTTGGTTTACTCGGAAAAAAATCAGAAGGCTGCTCGCCCAATGAAGCGGATGGCTTTGCCATGACAGAAAAATTCTGGACGCCCGTAATGGAAGATTTTCGCCTTAAGCATTGCCAGAACGATATGCCAGCACTGCTAAAGCTGTTCCGTAAAAGCCAGCGCATTAACCCTGACTTTTTTGATATGGTAGGCACGCAGGAACTTGGTGTAATCATTTCGGCGGTAGAAACTGCCCTGCTCGAAAACATCCACCGCAAGGTGTGGTTTAATGATACGGCTGCGGCAACGGTAGCAAACAGCGGTGTGTTTACCAACGGTACCGATCTGGATTACTTCAACTCGTTTAATGGCTTGTTCAAGCAGATATTCGCAGAAGTGCCAACAACGGCGGCCAACTATGTAGCAATAGAAGCCAATGTCGGTACAGGCTATGCCACACAGGTACTTGAAGAAGATGCGGCACTGGCTATTTTTGAGCAAATGGTTACAAAGGCCGATGAAAGGCTGGTTTCGGCAGATGATGCCTTTATACTTGCATCACGCTCACTTGCAGATAATTACCGTGCTACATTACGTAATAAAAACCTGGGTTCAGGTTTCCTTGAAGTAGTAGAAGAAGGACGCCCTAAGCTGTACTTTGACGGTATAGAGGTTAAAGTGCGTTATGACTGGGACAGGTATATAAAAACCTATCAGGATAACGGCACAAAGCACCACCTGCCGCACCGCGCCGTGCTTACCACAAAAAGCAACATACCTGTAGGCACACTTAGCGAAGACGACCTTACCAAGCTTGATGTGTTTTATGACAAGGTATCTAAACAAAACATTATGGATGCCGCCTATACTATAGATGCCAAGCACCTGGAAAGCTATATGACTGTAGCCGCTTACTAAGCCTGCCCAAAACAGCAAACAAAAATCTAATTAAAACCAAAAGCATCAATATTTGAAACTTTTAATCTCAAAACAACATGCCAGTAGATTGTACCGGAAACCTTACAGCAGATATTCTTTTTGATTGTGCCAACGCCCCGATTGGCGGTATAGAGCAAAACGTAGTGCTCATTAATAAAGATGATATAGATTTAAGTGCAACCACCGTAGATGCCACCAACCGCATACTGGTTACCAACCTGCAGCTTAAGCCAGGCAAAACCGGCTACCTGCTTACAGGTGTTAAGCAGGCTAACGGCAAGGCATGGGAGCTTGTTAAAAAAGAAAACGCGCCCGATAAGTTTAAGCACACCTTTAGCGGGGTGATATTTAACCCGAGCGCAGCAAACAAGCAGCAGGCCGACAGCCTTAGCAAAGGGGCTAAATATATAGCCGTTATAGAGCAGATGTGGAAGGGAGCGGACAGCGAAGAAGCGTTTGAAGTGCTGGGCCTTAACTCGGGGCTGGAGCTGATGACCATGACCAACAACTCTAAAGAGAATGACAACATGATCATGTTCGAACTTGCTTCTGCCGACGGTTTCGAGGAGACCACGATGCCTAAAACACTGCTTGATGTAGATTATGCAGCAACCAAAACAGCTTTCAGCAACAAGTTTGCCCAGGCTGAAGCCTAATCCGCTTTATGGATTTTACTAAAATGGATATCAGCACCGTCGCCCACGGCAAAAGGGGCGACGGTGTGCGGTATCTCCGGCTTTTTTTGCAGGAGTATACCTCTTTGTTCAACCAGAAGGTTAACCCCGGTTGCCCTAAATGTTTAACCCAATACCTCAACAGGTATAAAAACCACTTTAAGGAAATGGATAAAAAACCACAATACAGGCTTCATGCCAAATACGAAAATATTCCGCTTGATTTTGGCTCTCCCATACTGGTTAACAACGCTAATATAACGCCTGAATATGCCCAAAAGCTGCTGCAAAAAAACGGCAGCAGGTATTTTGCTTACATCCCAACCCAAGAGGAGCTTTTACAGGCCGATGAAGTGCAGAAACTAAACAGTATACCGGGAAAAGAACCCGGACTGGACGATGATGATGCTTTGGATAACGAAAGTAACACGCCATGAAAACCCTGCTGATAGATGTCTGGAAGCGCCTTACCCCTTGGAGCAAAAGCGCTGATGTTTATGCAAATGACACAGATAACGCCTACCCCGAAAGGATGGACAGGCTGATAAACAACAGTGTTACAGCAAAATCGGCAGCGGCAATTATGGTGCAGTACCTGATTGGCAAAGGATTTGGCGCTGATAGTGATAATCTTATTATTAATAAGCCGAAAAACCTGAAGCTGATAGATTTTGCAGACGATATTGCAGATGACCTGGTAAAGCAGCGCGGTGTGTTTATACACATAAACTGGAACGCCCTGTATAAAATAGCCGATTTCAGCGTGATTCCATACGAATGGTGCCGCATAGGCCGCACTGATAGTAATGATTATGCAGGTAAAGTTGCCGTTTGCAAAGACTGGCTAAAACCTAAAAGAAGCGATATACAATTAATAGATGTGTTTAATCCGCGCAAAAAAGTAATAGATGCACAGGTAGAAAAAGCCGGTGGTTGGGAGCATTATAAGGGTCAGGTATTGTTTATTAATATGGATACTAAGCTACTGTACCCTCTGTCACGCATTGACAGCGTGGCAGACGACTGCGACAGCGAGGCACAGGCAGCAGTATATAAAAACAGGCTGCTGCGCAAGGGCTTTTTCGGCAATACGCTGGTGGTAACAAGGCCGTTGGTGGGCGAAGGGCTGGAACCCGGCAGCCATGCATTGCAGGAAGCGGAAAGCGAGCGCGAAAAATTCCAACAGGCACTTAAAGACAGCCTGGGTGCCGAGAATACAGGCGGTGTGTTATGCCTTGAAATGGATTTTGCAGGAGAAAAACTGGACGATGCCATACTTGTTAAGCAGATAGAAAGCAAAATAGACGACAAGCTGTTCAACTATACCGAAACCAGCGTCAGGGAAAACATACTGGTAGCTTTTAATAACCTGCCTGCAGGGCTCATCAAAACAAACGAACCTTCGCTGTTCGGCAACTCGGGCGAGGCAATACGCGAAATGAAGCGCACCTATTGGGAAAACACCACCAAAGAGCGCAACCTGTTAACAACAGTACTTAACCAGCTCCTGCAGCAAAGCCAGGACTACCCAAGCCTGAAAGTTGAACCACTAAAGCTTATAGATGATGCAGCCACTGATTACACGGAATGATATTGCCCGCTACAGGCAGATATCTAGAACGCCGAATGATGCCAAGCTAAACGAAATGATACTGGATGCCCAGCTTTTGGATTTACAGCCTTTGCTGGGAGAGCATCTTTTAAACAAACTGTTAGCATCCCCTGAAGATTATACAGAACTGCTGGACGGGTGCGTGTATGAAAAAGACGGCATAAGCTACACCAGCTACGGTGTAAAAATGGTTCTGGCCTATTACACCTATGCCCGCTATATGATGTTCGGCTCGGTTACAGATACTCCCTACTCCGTTGTAGAAAAACTTAACAGCGAAAGCCGCCCGGCAGAGGCATCTTCTAAAAAGAGCATTTATCAAAACAACCGAGATGCGGCAAACAAGCTGTGGCAAAGCGTGCATAACTGGCTGCTTCGCACCAGTAATGAAGATTATAAAAAAAGCTGTAATGCGCCTGCGGCGCATGGCAGTATACGATTTACAAAAATAGGTTAGCGCCAGATGATCATTATAAACAACTTAAACGAAAGCAGGTTTACCCTTAACGGTGTACAGTATTTTAAAAATTACCTAACACGTGTGGCAGGCAGCAACCTTTCTATATACAACGCTTATAATACCTGCGATGTACTGGTGCCATTTTCTTCCCACGAAAGGTTTCAGGTAAACGGGAGCCTATTTGAAGCTGTTGAGGAACTGCAGGCGGCGTTGGTAGGAATATGCTATACACGAAACACCCTTAATGAAGGCTCTCCGGCAGACCAGAACAATATCGGGCGTGTACTAAGCTTTGGGGAGTTGCTCCCGCAAAACGGGCTTTATATAACCCGTGAAGAGGCTTCAGCAAAAATAAACAGCCTCGCAGAACCGGTAACTATCAGTGCGAAAGACTCACCCGTAAACTTTACCTTTACACGCGAAGGAAAAATGTACGGCTTTGAGTTTTTAGGAGGTAAAGGCGTATGGGGAAGTGCGAGCGGCTCTGAAGTATTCCCGCACCAGTTTTTGCTCAAAACATTATACGATATTACCCCGGAAGATATTACCCGCGAAACTTCAGGGGCCAGCATAATATCTTTAGGCGAAATACCGGACGGAAATTTTCTTGCCGCCGCAAACAGCTCACAAAGGGATTTTAGTAATTCCGGCATGGCGGATGAGAATGGCACGATTAAATCCTACTATTTTACATACACGAATGACAGTGTACTTAATTTTGTACAGTTTGTAGGCGAAGCGGGTGTCTATAACGGCAATATTACTCCAGATGACCTTGTGAGCAGCACCAATAGTAAAGCAAGCCCAATTATTGATTATGAAAGCGTGTTGCAATACGGCAAAGTAGCTGTATCACCCGCCAGGCATCAGGACAGGCTAACCGGTATGATCACCGAATTTAACGGCAGCGGCTTTCAAAGTATAAAAAATGAGGCAGCACAAACTTTTAAAATTGCCGACCCAACAGGTAACCATGAAGTTGTTTTTCCACCGGCAAACCAAAATGATAGTATTGTATATGCCTCACAATTGCAAAATGAGGTAAATAATTATTTGCCACTTGCAGGTACTGCAGATGGAAACCCAATAACCGGGAATATTGCACTAACCGGGATAAATACTGTGAAAATTATATCTACTACTTTAGATAATCAGGAAAGAAGTATTAATTTTTTTGATGATGCTTTCACGATACTAGTAAAAGATAATGTTTCAGGTGGTTTTAGCCAATTATCTCCTGTAAACGGTGGAATAATTATAAGTTCAACATTTGAAAATCCAAGAGGGCTAATAGGAGAACAGGACTTTACATTCAATATAGGGGATCTTGATTATACTCAAAAAAAATATGTTGATGAATTAGTAAGCACTAACATACCACTGGCAGGCACAGAAACAGGAAATCCTGTAACCGGAGATATTGTAATGGATGCTACAAATACAATTGGTTTAAAAGCAAATGTAGCCGGAGAAATAACTTTTGACAATACACAAGGCATAGCTATATCGAGTGATGAAGGAATTAAAATTGATTCCAGAGCAGGTGGACTTATAATTTCAGGTACTTCTACAACAATTGAAAATAGCCCTTTAGGCTATGCTGAAGATTTATCTTCAAATTATAACGAGCGTTCTTTAGTTGATAAAGCATATGTAGATAATATTGCAGCAAATATTACATTTCAGGAAGTACTTGAGGCAGGAAGTGAGGCAGTTCTTATATCTTCACCAGTAACCATACAAACAGATAATGGGATAAATGCAAAGGGGAGTATCGGACTTAATAATTCAGGTGTAAGTATAGGTGGCCAAAGCGGGGGTGTCAGCATATCTGGAGGAAGTAATGGACTTGTTTTAAATCAGTTAAATAGTATAAGTGCAGGAAATACTGCAGATATAATAGTAACCGCGGCAAATGGCGGAATTAAGTATAGTAACAATCCTATCGAAGGATATACTAACCGATCTCTCGTAGATAAAGAATATGTAGATAATCTTGTAACTTCGGGAACAGGTTTTGGTTTTTGGAATAATACTGAAATTTCATGGCTTGAAGGAAGTTCTGAAGAAATATTACTTGCAGATGGTACATTAGCTAATATATGTGAAACAGTCAGGTCTCAACAAATAGGAGAAAACACAGGATCTGACACAACTGTTATTGCTACAACCTCATTACAATCGGCTGTCTGGTCTTTACAGGAGCAACTTAATACAGCTAATTCTTATATTGAGGAACTCGAAAATAAAACTACACAAATTTTATTTAATAAGGCATACAGTAATATACAGTTAACCGGAAATACTTCAGAAACAATTCTTACATCTGTATTAATAAATGCAGGCACGCTTCAGGAAGGCGTGCTGCAAATAGCTGCATTATTTGAGAAAACAGGCAGCGCAGGAAATGCCTATCATCGGATATATGTAAACACCGTTGATAGCCTTACGGGTGCTGTTCGAATTGCTTCACTTAATTCTACCAGTAATGCGCGTCCTTTTACTGCATTTTGCAGAGATTTTTTGTTACGCAATAACACTATTTATGGTTTTCCGGAATTAACATCAAGCTTCGACGGTGTTACAGATAGTGTAGGCACTCCATTAAATGCTGCTCTCAATATCAGTCAAAACATTTATATTATAATTGCAGGAGTACTCCAAAACACAGATGATACTTTACACCAAAAGTCCCTAAAAATAACTTTCGAGAAATTTACTGCTTAGATTTATATAGTTTAAAAAAATTTATGATAATTATTAATTCTGTAAACGATACCCGCTTTTCACTTAATGGTATAGAATACCTTAAAAATTACATATCGCAAGTACATGGTCAATCTGTAGAAATATATAATTGTTATGAACGAAATGATATATTGCTTGAGCAAACAAAATATAATAACATAATATTAAACGGACAGGTATATAATTCAGCAGCAGGCTTACATGCGGCACTTCAATCCGCTTTATTTACACGAAGCACATTAACTTCAGGGTCTTCAGATTTTAATCAGGATAATAAAGGCAGGTCTATATATATCGGGACAATAACAGAACCGTATTCTATTTACACTATTTTAAATAAAATAAACAGCAGAAGAACTGTTATTGAGGCAACCGATACACCTGTAATTTTTTGGGGTGATAGGTTAATTAATGGTATCCCTACAGAGCGGGTTAACTATTTATGGATGGGAGGTAAAGGTGTAATTGGAACCGAAGGAAGTCCTGCAAATCTATCACAGCTTTACCTTCTGCCACCCTCAAGCATAAATAATAGTGATATTGAAGAAATAGATAATAGTATTATTATTGATTTGGGTGAAGTTGCTAACGGAATATATATTGATTTTATAAATGCTGAAACCAGGGAACTTAGCCAAGCTGATAAAAAATACTATTTTAGTTATACTAATAACGGAAATCTTTATTTTGTAATTTTCAAAGGTATTCCCGGCATCTATAACGGAAACCTTACCATTTCGGACTTTACTGCCACACCTACCAATACTGAGATAATAGCCCCTGGCCTGAATGACGTTCTAAAATCATCTTTTCAGGCTAATGACAAGAGAATAGGTCTTTTTGAAAATGAAGGAGAAGAGGGAGAAACTTATCTTGAGCTTAGTGCGAACGGATATTCGTATAGAAAAAATGATTATGAGGTAAGCGTTCTGTTTTCAGCACCTGTAACCGAAACTAATGTTGCAGCTTCAATCACAGTGCCTGCTGTAAAAGAAAATGACAGCTTTGCGCTGAGAAGCGATACAAAAAAACAGCAGTTAAAGGTAATTGACAATTTCATTATAAATAATCTTTATACTATAACTGCAGACGACTTTGGTAAGACTCTTATATATAGCGGAGTAGATAATATTGATATGTTGCTTGGTACTGATATACTTTATGAAAACGGGTACACACTTCATTTTTTACAAGCTGGGGCAGGCACAATTAAATTTGTAACGAATGGATTTATACTTCATCACGCCGCTGATGAGCTGCCGGAAACGTATGGTTTTTATTCTATGGCTGCTTTAACTATACTGGATGAGTTTTCTGTTATGGTATTTGGTAAATTAAAATTAGCAGATTAATGTATGTTGTATTACCAAAAACATCAAAGCCAAAAGAAGATACTGTTTGGAACGGTACTTTATGGAGTAATGGTATGCCTAATGCATACAAAAATGCTGTGCTAACTGCAAACTATAGCACAACTTTGGGGAGCTTTAGCTGTAATAATTTAACCTTAACAGATAATACTGAATTAACTGTAATAGAAAACACTTATGTAAAAGTGATTAAAGATTTAAACCAATCTTTAAACTCTTTAATCACTGTAAAAAATTTGGGAAATTTTATATTACTTGACAACAAAAATCTTCACGAAACAGCAAGAGTATCGGTTGAACGTATTCATTATAACCTTCAAAGACTTGATTATATTTATTTCTCATCACCAATATCAGGTATAATTTTAAAATCTGTATCTCCATTAACATTAAATAATAGGTTCTATGCTTTAAATGAACTAAGTAATATTTATACCATTTTAGATCCAACTAATGAAATAGTTCCAAAAGGTAAGGGTTATTCAATACGTACACCTAATAACTTTACAAATACACCAACAAACTTTATCATTAAAATTGATAATACTCTCTCTGGAACTTTAAATTCTGGTATAAATAAAATTGACATATCTAATCATGGATCTGGATTTAATTTAACAGGCAATATATACTTATCATCTATATCAGCCTCTAAATTTTTATACTTAAATAAAAATCAAATTGAGTCAAAACTTTTTGTTTGGGATGAGCGTACAAATGGAAGTCAAGGTTCAGTATATAAAATGTTCAATCTTATAACAAATAATTACAATAACAATTTTTTAATTTTACCTACGCAAGGTTTTGCAATTTTATGCAAAATCCCAAACACTATAAGCCAATTATGTTTTACGCCTGATATGCAGCTTATATATCCAAACTATTCTGATGCAGACAGGTTTCATATAAATCTAAAGCAGCAGAACGTTAATTTCCCTATTGGAAGTATATGTTATGATTTGGAGATATTTCCTGAAAACTTTAGTAATATTGAACAATTACAAGGCACAACCATATCAATCTTTAAGAATGATAAAAATTATCTGATATACAGAGAAAAATCAGTCCTTTCTTCAGTTGTACTACATATAAATGTCAATATCGCAGCTAACTATTATCTTTATTTACGAGACTTTTCAGGACTATTTTCAAACAATTACAATATATTACTTACTGATACTTTACAAAATACAACCCACAATCTTAAAACTGCTGATTATCATTTCTTTTCTGAGGCGGGCACATTTACCGATCGCTTTATACT
>NZ_JAMWYY010000084.1 GCF_024305175.1 Flavobacterium sp. | reverse complement strand
AAATTAAAATATGATATACATTTGCAACCGCAACCAAAAATAGTTATGCCCCCCATAACTACCTAATTTAAAATTAATTACTAAGATGAAAAGAACATTACTTTTGCTAATGCTATTGCCCCTATTTTGCTTTAGCCAAAACTCCAATGAACTCCTTGTAAGATGGGAAGGAACCAGGATAAACTGGGGAGATCCTTCAACAAAACCTATGTATTATAATACTACTACCCCATCATTAACGGGTAATAGTGATATGACTGCCGCTGACGCAAGCGGAGCAGGGATATCGTTTAATGCTAACGATCTTTATACCGGTTTTAAAGGCATTAACTGGCCAACTGATGCAAATAGTCCTGACTATAATAAGTACTACCAGTTTGCTATAACAGCAGGCGCCGGAAAACAGATTAAAATTAACCATTTTGTATTTCAACAAAGTGGTAATTGCGATAAGATAAGGGTTCGATATGCTAAGTCATCAACCGGTGCGCCGGCTAACAGCAGCTTTACAACACTTGGTAATGTAAATAATGCTGGCAATGTGCAAAACCAAAATATAGTTTCTGCTTTCCCGGGCAGCTATTATATTTTGCCGGGAGAAACTTTATACATAAGGATATACGGTTACAAGGTTAATGCTAACGACAACAGGATGTTTATAAAGCATAACTCTCAAACCAATAACAGTGCAAACCCGAGCAGTATAGGCCCTGCTATATATGGTGTTGTTTCTTTAGCCAGTGGTGTAACAGCTTCTGCTGATACTGCTTCAACAACAGAGAACAGCGCTGTAAACATTAATGTATTAGCAAATGATATTGCAACAAACACTACCGTATCAACTGTTACCATACAACAGCAATCTGCCAATGGTACTGCCACAGTACAACCGAATAATACCATTACTTTCACACCAAATAACGGCTACTCAGGCACTACAAACTTTCAGTATAAAATAACAGGAGCAGATAACTCTAACTCTATAGCTACTGTTACAGTAACTGTTAACCCATTTGTAGCACCTACCGCCAATAACGATACTGCCACAACAGGACAAAACATACCGGTTACTGTTAATGTGCTTGGTAACGATGTAGCAGGTGACGGAACTATAAACAGCATACAAATTACATCAGGCCCTGCAAACGGTACTGCAGCCGTAAACGGCTCAAACAATATTGTTTACACTCCAAACGCGAGCTTTACAGGTACAAATACTATTACATATAAAATTACCGACAGCAATAACAAAACCGCTACAGCTACACTAACTGTAACTGTTGTTGCGGTACAGCCAGCCGTTGCTGCAAACGATACTGCTGCTACAGCAAAAAATACACCTATCACATTAAGCGTTACAGCCAATGATAATCCGGGTAACAGTGCTATTGTAAGTGTAGTGGTTTCAGGAAATCCTTCTTATGGTACTGCTATTGTAAATGCGGATAATACTATTACTTACAGTCCAAACAATGGATACACCGGATACGATTCATTCGCTTATACAATTACTACTGCTTATAACTCTGTATCTACCGCTACTGTTAATATGACGGTTTTACAGCCTACCGCAACAGGTTCATTATGCGGCATTTATTACATTGGTGCCGGCCCTCAAAATGACTTTGACACTATTACAGAAGCTGTTAACCACCTTAACCAATATGGTGTAACGTGCCCTGTTACTTTTATCCTTAGCGATGTTCTGTACAACAATGCATCAGGCGAGGTTTTCCCTATAACAGTTAATAACTTTTCAGGAAGCTCTGCCGTAAATACGGTAACATTTAAGCCTCAATCCGGGATTAACGTACGTGTAGAAGCGTTTCGTGATGCTGTAACAGGAAGCTATACCGGTGTACCTGCAGTATTTAAGCTTAACGGTGCCGACAATATCGTGTTTGACGGAAGCAACACAACTAACGGCACTACAAGAAACCTTTTCTTAGTTAATTCAAGCTTTGCAGGCCCGACTGACCTTAGCAATGATTACACCGACAGGTCGGTTATATGGATTGCAAGTGCAAACAGCTCTAACGGTTCTGACAATATTACTGTAAAGTATGTACAGATAAAGCAGACCTATAAGAACAGTGGTGACAACTATTGTTTTGGCATTTACTCTGGTGATACTGCAATTGCAGGCAGCAATGAAATAGCTGTAGCACAGGCACAGGCACAAAACAACAGCCTGAATGTTATTGGTAACGACTTTATGAATGTTAAGCAGGCTGTATTTGTAAACGGCAGCAGCAGCATAGCGCAAAACATCAACATCTCTAAAAATGATTTTGGTGCCGAAAACAATACAGAATCTGTAATACTTCCTATTAAGTTACACAACGTAAATAACTTTACAATTTCAGAAAACTATATCTACAAACTGTATCGTAATACTCCTGCCGCCGACCTTGCTGCAGGCGGTATCAACATTACAGGTAATTCAAGAAACGGTTCTATTGTAAGAAACAACCTAAGAGACCTTGTAAGGAATATCACCAATTCGCAGATATTTGCCGGTATAGTACTTAGCTCTACTTATGCAAACAGCAATATAACTGTTGCAAACAACTTTATACTTGATGTAACAGCTAATGGCAACAGTGGCGGCTATAGTAACGGTTACGGTATAGTAGTAGATCAGGGTTCGGGATATAAAATATATAGCAACAGTGTTGTCCTTAATGCAAACCAGCCAAGCACAGAGGTAAACTTTTCTGCTGCACTTTATGTAAACAGCAATGTAACCGGGCTTGATGTTCGCAACAACATTTTTGTAAACACACAAACCAATACAGCAACAGTTAGGTCGGCTATTTTCGTGAATAACGACGTTGACAACCTTAACAGCGTGTTTACCCATCTTGACTACAACAATTATTTTTCTACAGATAAAATAGGTTATATTGCCAATCAGCATGATGTAAATCCTACATGGCCTCAAAACCCTGATTATGTAACCTTATTTTCAGCATGGCAAAGTGCGCTTAACAATACCAACAACAGCGCAAACGCAAATAATAAAGATGCACACTCACTAAATGTGATGCCACAGTTCTTATCAGGAACAGACCTGCACCTTGCTGAGGCCAACACTGCGCTTAACAATGCAGGCACACCAATTGCTGCTGTAACAAAAGATATTGACGGGCAGGTAAGGAACACTGCCACACCGGATATAGGCGCTGACGAATTTGGTGCTATACAAATGCCGGTTGCAGGTTCAGGAACAGGTATATACTGCGACAACTCTGTAACCTGGGATGGTAACACATGGGTTGGCGGAGAGCCTACAGCACTTACAGATGTTATTTTTGCGGCAGATTATACGTTTACAAACGAAACGCTTTATGCCTGCTCTATATTTGTTCTTGAAGGTGCAAATGTATTGTTTGAAGAAAATGCAAATGCTGTTGTTACGCATGCTGTATCTGTTGATGATGATGCTACGCTTACATTTGAAAGCAGCTGTAACCTTTTACAGATAGAAAATGTACAGAATACTGGTACCGTAACCGTAAAAAGGAACAGCTCAAGGCTTAAGCGCTTAGATTATACAGTATGGTCTTCTCCGGTTACAGGATCACAGTCACTGCTTGATTTCTCTCCAATGACAGTTCCTAACCGTTTTTATGCACTAAATACACAATTAAACATATACACATCTTACCCTGACCCTGACAGCGTATTATTCGAAAAAGGGCATGGTTACCTGATACGTGTACCTAACAACTTCTCTGCAACAGTACCACAGGTTTTTGAAGGAGAATTTATAGGCACACCAAACAACGGTGATATAAGGATACCTATGCAGTATGTGGGCCAGTACAGCTTTAACATGATTGGTAACCCATATGCATCTCCAATTAATGTAAGGAAATTTATAAATGCTAACCTTGACAATATAGAGGGTACACTTTGGGTATGGAGGAAAACAAACAACCCTACAAAATCTACCTATGCAACCATAACCAAATCGGGCTATGTGGCTAACAATGCTCCCGGTGGTGGTGGTGTAAATGGCAATAACGGTAATGATTTAATTGGTAACCCGTTTGACATTATAGAAGACGGTGTACTAAACACAGGACAAGGTTTCTTTGTTAATGCACTTGCAGGTGTAGATGTTGTATTTAAAAACAACATGCGTGAGGTTGTAAACTACAATAACTTCTTCCGCTCTCAGGAAGCTGACGAAACCGCAGAAGAAAGCCTTACCAGCCGTTACTGGTTAAATGTAGTAACTGAAGACGAAACAGTGTTCAGCCAGATATTAGTAGGTTACTCTCCTTACACTACAAAAGTATATGACAATGGTTATGACGGTCGTTCTTTCCTTGATGGTACAGTTAGCTTATATACTATAATACCAAATGGCGAAGAGGATGTTTATAAGCTAAGCATACAATCTCGCGATGCATTCTCTGTAACAGATACTATTAAAGTAGGCTTTATATCTAATATAGCAGGAACATTCAAGCTTACAATAGACCACATGGACAACTTGTTTGCAAATGGCCAGGATATATTTGTGGTAGATAAGCTTATGGATGTAACACACAACCTGAACAATTCTGACTATAACTTTGATTCGGAAGCCGGTACTTTTGAAGACCGTTTCGAAATCATATACTCAACTCAGGCATTAGGTAATGATACACACGTTATAGCTGATAAAGACATTGTAGTATATCAAAATAACGGAGAGGTTACAATAAACGCTCCGGAAACTATAGCGGCAGTAACTATATACGACCTTACAGGTAAAACGGTATATACCCAAAACAATATAGACAGCACAGATTTTGCTGCAGCAATCGCCATGAAACAGCAGGTAGCCATAGTGGTAATTACTATGGAAAACCGCCAGGTGATCACTAAAAAAATTATGATGAACTAAGGTTCTCATAATAATTAGTAATTTTTTAGTTGGATGTAAGTCCCGCCAAAAGCGGGGCTTTTCAAAAGAAATTCCGGCAAATGCATAAATAAGCTTGCCACACGATAATTGTAATGATTCAGGTCATTATAAGTTTTAGTAATTTTTTAGTTGGATGTAAGGTCCCCCGCAGGTTTGCTCCTGTGGGGGATTTTATTTAACAGGTTAGGTGCGCACGAAAACAGTATAAAAAAGTTATTTTACAGCTAAAAAAAATCTCAATTTGTGCTTGCGATAAAATAAATAGCACTATATTTGCACTGGAAGAAGGAACATTTTAATAATTACATTTATCGGCATTAAACGCTAACCGGCTCATCAGGCTGGAATTTGTTTTGCAAGGAAAGATACATTTAATCTTGTATCTTAAGTATTAGAAGATGTAATTATTATTTTAACAAAACGATTTCTCGAGTACTGACTTATATACAGAACAACAGATAATTACCAAAAGGCAATGTTTAATGCTGATGGTAATTATTACAGTAATTATGGTGGATTAGTCTATCGTAATTGTTTAGTAATTTTTTAGTTGGATGGATCCCCGGCATTAGCCGGGGTTCTTCATTTATAGAAGTTTACACTTTCTCATCAAGCTTTTGCTGAAGCAATTCAAAAAACAGGCCTGTATGGTAGCCGTCCATAAGTGCGTGGTGCACATGCACCGAAACAGGCATCATTTTGCGTCCGGATACATCTGTCATTTTACCTACTGATATTTTAGGACAGCTATCCGGAAAAGTAAAACTCCTTGCATGAGACAGCGATGTAAAATTAACCCACGGTATCGCTGAAAAATGAATAAGGTTGTCTGCTTCAAAACTGCGCGTAAACAGTCCCGGTGTTTGCCTAACCCGCTCTATCTCCTGTTTGGCACCTTTGTAAAAAGCATCAAAGTCAGGATGATACTCAATCAATGAAAAACCAAACGTGTTATCTTCTCTTGTAAGCGTTGCCGAAACATCTACCCTGTCATACACCGACACCTCACCGCCGCTAATGCGATACCTGAACTCCTCTATGCCGTTTACAGCGGCAGCAATCCTGTGGGTATAATAAAGAAAAAAAGACACTCCAAGCGCCTTAGCTTCAGTATAGGCGGTTGTAACATCTACATCAGCCACCAGTCCAAAAAAAGGTTCATCAAACTTGCGGAAAAATTCAAAATGCTCATGGCGGGGCCAGCTTTCTATATCTAATTTTTTGTACATATTGCAAACTTTAAAAAAATAAAACAGCCCCACTTGCAAGGCTTAGTGCGGCTGTTTGTAATATAATTTGTATTTACTTTTAATATTTTTTAATTACCAACACCAGTAATCGGATATTATACATCCGGGAGTTAGCTTATCATCTCGCCATTGCCTACACCTTCAGCATCAGGGTTTACAAAAACCAGTTTGCCCTCGCTGCTTTGTGTCATCAGTATCATACCCTGGCTCTCAACACCACGTAGTGCGCGTGGCGCAAGGTTAACCAGCACTGTTACCCGCTTGCCAATGATATCTTCGGGCTTAAAGCTTTCGGCTATCCCGCTAACAATAGTGCGCACATCAATACCCGTATCTACTTTAAGCACCAGCAGCTTGTTTGCTTTCGGCATTTTCTCTGCTTCAAGTATAGTTCCGGTGCGGATATCCATCTTGGCAAAATCTTCAAATGCTATCAGGTCTTTCTGTGGTTCCACTTTCCTGTTCTCCGTCGCATTAGCGGTTTTGGTTGCTTCCAATTTATCTATCTGTTTTTGTATCTCTTCATCTTCAATCTTGGCAAAAAGAAGTTCGGCCTGCCCTATGGTATGCCCAGCCTTTATAAGTGCTGTTTCAAGGGTAATAGTATCCCATGAAAGGGTGCTGTCCTCTTCAAGCTTCAATATTGCTTTAAGCTTAGCAGCCGTAAAAGGCAGGAACGGTTCGCTTAGTACCGCAAGCGCGGTAGCTATTTGCAACGCTACATACATTTGCGTTTTAACCCTTTCCGGATTTTCCTTTATTACCTTCCACGGCTCTTCGTCGGCAAGGTACTTGTTGCCAAGGCGGGCAAGGTTCATAAGTTCTGTTAGTGCCTCCCTAAAGCGGTAGCGCTCTATGCTGCTTGCAATAACAGCGGGATAGGCGCGCATTTCGGTAAGCGTAGCTTCATCTACATCTGTAAAATCGTTTGGTTGCGGCACTACCCCTTCATAGTACTTATTGCTAAGCACCACTACCCTGTTAATAAAATTACCGAATATCGCTACCAGCTCATTATTATTTCGTGCCTGAAAGTCTTTCCACGTAAAGTCATTATCCTTAGTTTCGGGAGCGTTAGAGGTAAGCACATAGCGCAACACGTCCTGCCTGCCCGGAAAATCCTGCAAATACTCATGCAGCCAAACCGCCCAGTTTTTAGAGGTAGATAGCTTGTTGCCTTCAAGGTTAAGGAATTCATTCGCCGGAACGTTATCAGGCATAATATAGCTGCCTTCTGCCTTTAGCATGGCAGGAAATATTACACAATGGAAAACAATATTATCTTTTCCTATAAAATGCACCAGCTTGGTGTCATTGCTTTTCCAGTACGGTTCCCAGTCTTTACCCTCGCGGGCTGCCCATTCTTTTGTAGCGCTTATGTAACCGATAGGCGCATCAAACCAAACGTAAAGCACCTTACCTTCTGCCCCCTCTACGGGCACAGGTATACCCCAATCAAGGTCTCGGGTAACAGCGCGCGGCTTTAAACCATCCTCAAGCCATGATTTAACCTGACCGTACACATTGGGTTTCCAGTCATTTTTATGACCTTCCAACACCCATTCGCGTAAAAATGCATCATATTGGTCCAGTGGCAGGAACCAGTGCCTGGTGCTTTTCAATACAGGCTTTGTTCCGGTTATGGTCGATTTCGGGTTTATAAGGTCGGTAGCATTAAGCGATGAGCCGCATTTTTCGCACTGGTCGCCATAAGCCTCTTCATTGCCGCAGCGCGGGCAGGTACCGGTAACAAAACGGTCGGCAAGAAATTGTTCTGCCTTTTCATCATATAGCTGCTCCGTAACCTCTTCTATAAACTTGCCTTCATCATACAGCTTCCTGAAAAATGCCGAAGCGGTATCGTGGTGCACTTTAGCGGATGTACGCGAATAATTATCGAAAGAAATACCAAAATCTTCAAAGGATTGTTTGATTATGCCGTGGTATTTGTCTATAACCTCCTGTGGGGTAATGCCCTCTTTTTTGGCTTTCATAGAAATTGCCACGCCGTGCTCGTCGCTTCCGCAGATAAAAGCCACATCTTTTTGCTGCAGCCTTAAAAAACGGGAGTAAATATCGGCAGGCACATATACGCCGGCAAGGTGTCCTATGTGTATGGGGCCGTTAGTATAAGGCAATGCTGCCGTAACGGTATATCTTTTCGGGTCTTGTATCATCAGGAAAAATAATTTAAACGCAAATGTACAACATAGTTATAAAGTTAAAAAGCCGCCGCCTGAAAGTTTGCAGTACCGCCACCGTTGCAATAAGCCCGATTTTTGATTAAGTTTGTTATGAGCCAAAACGGAAACAATGCAGCGGATTTTAAACACACTACTTATAACCCTTATTTTTATAACCTCAGCACAGGCACAAGACCAAATGAAAATACCACCTTACCTAAAAAAAGGAGATACTGTTGCCATACTGGCAACTGCACGCAAAATAGATATGGCACCCCTTAAACCTGCTATTGCATTACTAAAAAGCTGGGGGCTAAATGTGGTTACCGGTAAAACCGTCGGACTTGACAACAACCAGCTTGCCGGGGCCGACTGGCAGCGTGCCACCGACTTTCAGGAGATGATAGACGACCCTGCCATAAAAGCGGTGTGGTGTGCCAAAGGCGGTTATGGCACCGTGCGCATGATAGACAGGGTAGATTTTACAAAATTTAAAAAGAACCCCAAATGGATAATAGGTTTTAGCGATGCCACCGTGTTGCACAGCCACATCAATAACATGAACATTGCCACGCTGCACAGCATAATGTGTATAAGTGTAGCCAATGCAACTAACGAGGCGAAAGAGTCTTTACATAAAGCGCTTTTTGGTGAAACATTAGCCTACACCATACCCGCCCACCCATTTAACAAAAAAGGCACTGTAACTGCCGAGCTTATCGGTGGCAACCTCTCGGTACTTTACAGTATATTAGGCTCAAGGAGCGAACCCGATTATAAAGGTAAAATACTATTTATAGAAGACCTTGACGAGTACCTGTACCACATAGACCGCATAATGATGAACCTGAAGCGCAACGGTTATTTTGCCAATGTGAAAGGCATTATTATAGGCGGCATGAGTAAAATGCGCGATAACGACATCCCGTGGGGACATGATGCCCTTGAGATAATACAGGACATAACGAAAGAATATAACATACCGATATGCTTTAACTTTCCCGCAGGACATATTAACGACAACAGGGCATTAATACTTGGCAGCGAGGTTACACTTACTGTTACCGAAAGCGGCACAAAGGTTACATTCAATTAATGGCGGGGCATAACGAGCTGGGCAAACTGGGCGAGGAACTTGCTGTTGCTTATCTGCAAAAACAGGGTTATGACATAATGGAAACCAACTGGGTTTACCTGAAGGCGGAAATAGATATTATTGCCCGGAAAGATGATGTGCTGGCAGTGGTTGAAGTAAAAACAAGATCGTCTTTAGAGTATGGGCTGCCGCAGGACTTTGTAAAGCCTAAAAAGATACAACTGTTAGTAAAAGCCATTAACGAATACATTATCCGTAACGACCTTGATGTAGAGGCGCGTTTTGATATTATTGCCATACACAGCAACAAAGGAAGCTTTGAAACCGAGCACCTGGAAAATGCTTTTTATATCTTTTAAGTTTAATCTTTAGCAAAAAGACAAATAACGTATTGTTTTGTTTAAGGCGTTTTCATAAAAAACAATTCATGCAAAAAATGAATTTGTTGCTTTTTTATCAGTATAACAATTAAAAAAGATGCTATAACCAAAAAAGCAACAGGTAAGCTGTATTATATATGAATTTTATATTGTTAAATATTTAACAGAATGTTTTAGTTTGTATATTTGTTACGCTAAACAACTACAACTACAACCTCTTAACTATGAAAACAATATCTTCTGTAGTGGAACACTACATTAAGACGAAGCCCTTTTTGCTGAGCGCACTCTCTCAGGGTATCATTAACCTTACATCGCTTGCCCGCAACATGATGCCGGAACTGGAACAGGAACTGGGTAAGGACATAAAGCAGGGCGCAGTGGTAATGTCGCTTAAAAGGTTGTCTGAAGATCTTGATTTCAGGCTTAACCACAAAATCGTAAAGGTGCTAAAGGCAATAGGCGAAATAACCGTACGCTCTTCTTTAACAGACTATACTTTTGCCGTATCGGACACGTTGCTTAACAAACACGCAGAACTGATAACTACTATTAACGCCAACCCTGAGATATTTTATACCTCATCACGAGGGGTTAACGAAGCCAACATAGTGGTAAGCTCATCCATAAGCCATATTGTGGACCGCCTTTTTGCAGATGAAAAAATGATAGAGCGTACTGACAACCTTGCATCTATCACTGTAAAATTACCAAAGGATAACATATCTACCCCGGGAGTGTACTATTACATTTTCCAGAGGCTGGCGTGGGAAGGTATTATAATAAACGAGGTAATTTCTACCTCATACGAGTTTACCATACTGGTAAGCGAAGATGAAGTAGACCTAGCCTTTAAAGTGATAAAAGACCTGAAGAATCTTCAGTAAAACAACAATATTACAGGAGGCGGCACAAAAGTGCCGCTTTTTTTATTTTATAAGGTAGGGTATTTAATTATTGAACTGTTATAATTGCCGTGGGCTGTAACCTCACAAACATAAACAACTTTTAAAATCCAACCACTACTTAAATAATGCCAAAGGCGGTACTGTATAGTACCGCCTTTTTTATCTATATATACTCTACAGGAATATTAACGCCTTTCATTAAAGCTTACCATCCACTCGATGCCATACCTGTCGCGGAACATACCAAAGTAAGCCCCCCATGGGCTATCTCCTATAGGCATTTCTACAGCACCGCCCGCAGACAGCCCATTGTATAATCTGTCGGCTTCTTCCTTGCTTTCGGCAGTTATAGAAATCTTGCTGCGGTTTTCCTGCTCGTTCACAGTCCCCAGCATTTTGGGCACATCGCTGCCCATAAGGTAACTTCCGGCACCAATAGGCAATGAAATATGCGCAATCTTATGCAGCTCGTGCTCCGGGAACGGATGCTCAGGGTTGGAGAAATCTTTAAAGTGGGAAACGGTTTCGAACTCGCCGCCAAATACCGATTTGTAAAAGGTAAAGGCTTCTTCGGCATTGCCGTTAAAATGGATGTATGGGTTTAAGTGTGGCATGGGTGGTTTTAAAAATAGAATTTATTTAGATTCAAATATTAATTTTTGTCCCATAGACTCAATTGAATTTTTGCCACGCTGAAAACACTCTGATAAAAGGTCTAAATCGTTAGTGTATTTTAATGCCTTTAGCAATAATTCCTTTTCTACATCCGTCCATGACTCATATGCTCTGGGATAGTTTTTCCTAGCATTTAAAACATATTCAGAAAGATTTTCAGTTTTAATAATCCCTAATTTACTTATTTTTTCTTTTAACTGCTTAATTGCATTCTCACTTAGATTATTAAATACCTTTTTTTGAAAAAAATCAATCTTTTTATATTCGAAATCCTCAATAGTTTTAGACTTATTTTCTGTAAGATACAAATTAAAAAAATCAATAAGTTGTCCTTTAGAGTAAACTTTATTGTATTTG
>NZ_JAMWYY010000083.1 GCF_024305175.1 Flavobacterium sp. | reverse complement strand
CAGAAGTTATTAAAGCTAACGACCTTACGAAAGCTGATCCTGTATTTGGCCAGGCTTCTTTTAATGACCACGAGCAAATCGTTTTTTGTCATGACAAAGATACTGGATTAAAAGCAATAATCGGTATCCATAATACGGTTTTAGGGCCGGCACTTGGAGGCACGAGGATGTGGAAGTATGCAAATGAATGGGAGGCGCTGAATGATGTTTTAAGGCTTTCCAGGGGAATGACATATAAGTCTGCTATTTCAGGGCTTAACCTTGGTGGTGGTAAGGCTGTTATAATAGGCGATGCCAAAGCAGACAAAACTCCCGAAATGATGACCAGGTTCGGGCAGTTCATCAATTCTTTAAGCGGAAAATATATAACTGCAGAAGATGTAGGTACCACTACACCCGATATGGATATAATAAGGGAAGTTACTCCTTATGTTACAGGTATTTCTGAAGCTAAAGGTGGCTCGGGCAACCCGTCTCCGGTAACGGCTTATGGCGTATATATGGGTATGAAGGCTGCTGCAATGCACCAGTTTGGCACTGATAAGCTTGAAGGTAAAAAAATACTGGTTCAGGGTACAGGCCACGTTGGCGAAACCCTTATAAGCTATCTTACTAAAGAAGGTGCGGTAGTATATGTAACGGATATTAACGTAGCAAAAATGCAGGATGTAGCCGGTAAATATGGTGCACACGTTTATACAGGTGAAGATATTTACAGTGCCGATGTTGATATTTACGCTCCGTGTGCGCTTGGTGCAACTGTAAATGATGAAACAATACAAAGGCTTAAGGCTAAAGTAATAGCAGGTGCTGCCAATAACCAGCTTGCTAACGAAGAGGTTCATGGTAAACTGCTGCAGGAAAAAGGAGTATTGTATGCTCCTGATTTCCTTATCAATGCCGGTGGTATTATAAATGTATATGCCGAAATAGTTGGCTATGATAAAGCTGAAGCAATGAAAAGGACTGAAAATATTTACAACACTACGCTTGAAATATTACACTTTGCAGAAGCTAACCACATAACTACGCAACAGGCTGCAATGTCTATCGCCCAAAAGAGGATAGACGACAGGAAAAAAGAAATGGCTAAATAAACAGCTATAATAATATTTATTTATAATTTTGCGAAGCGAAAGAAAATTTCTTTCGCTTCTTTAATTTTTAAACAGTTCTTACAGTCGGATGTTAAACAGGAGACATATTCGGGTTAAGGTGATGCAGTCTATTTATGCCATGCATCAAAATGATTCAGACAATCTGGAAAAAGAGGAGAAATTTCTGTTTCAAAGCATAGAAAACATCCGCGATCTATATCTTATATTGCTTTCAGCACTTGTAGAGCTGAGGAACAGCGAAGAAGATTATATAGAGAAATCTTCAAAAAAGCACCTTGCAACCCCGCAGGAACGCAACCCTAACCGCAAGTTCATCAACAACAAGGTATTACTGCTGCTTGACGAAAATAACCCTTTGAGTATAGCGCTTGCTGACAGCAAGATAAATAACTGGAAGCTGAATGATGACTATATACTGATATTGCTTGATGCCATAAAGAAAAGCGAAGTATATGCTAAATACATGCACAACAGGGAAAATGATTTTGAGGAAGACAGGGATTTTATTGCCGAGCTTTATACAGAAGTTATTGCTCCCGATGAAAAGCTATATGAATACCTTGAAGATTACAAACTAACCTGGGTAGATGATATACCATTAGTTAACACACTCATAGCCAAGCAGCTTAAAATGTTAAAGCCAGATGGTAACTTTTTTGTTCCGAGGCTGTATAAAGATGAAGATGATAAAGACTTTGTAAAAGCGCTTTTCAGGAAAACAGTTTTAAACGAAGTAGAGCTTGCAAAGGAATTTATAGACAAAACCCCTAACTGGGATACAGAACGTATTGCAGAAGTAGACGCCATAATACTGAAAATGGCTATATGTGAATTTCTTAAATTCCCGTCTATTCCTGTAAAGGTTACCATTAACGAATATCTTGAAATTGCAAAAGAGTATTCTACGCCAAAAAGTAGTATTTTTATCAACGGAATTCTGGATAATCTTGTAAAGGATTATCAGAACAATAATAAATTAGTGAAAACCGGACGCGGTTTAATGTAAAACTTAAAAACTGAAACTATGTTAAAAAAGACAGCAGCTATGTTTGCCATAGCATCTTTAGTACTGGTATCTTGTAAAGATAATGCCGCTTTGCGTATTGACGACAAGACTGCAAAGGAAGCTGAACTTGCCCATGCCGAGGCAGGTAAGGTTGCCGTAATGAAGTTTGATGAAACCGAGCATGACTTTGGCGATATTAACGAAGGTGAAACAGTAGAACATACCTTTATCTTTACCAATGCAGGAAGCTCTGATCTTGTTATAAGTAATGCAAAAGCAAGCTGCGGCTGTACTGTGCCAAGCTATACTAAAACCGCTGTAGCACCGGGCGAAACAGGCGAGGTTAAAGTATCGTTTAACTCTGCCGGTAAAACAGGAAACCAGAACAAATCGGTTACTATAACAGCAAATACCGAAAAGGGTACAGAAGTAGTAAACTTTACTGCCAACGTTAAGCCTAAAAGCGGAGGTATAGGTGCCGCTTCTCCTAAAACCAAATAATTTAAATGGAACAGATACAATCTTTTTTACCTTTAATTTTAATGTTTGTGGTTATTTATTTCCTTATGATAAGGCCACAGCAAAAAAGGCAGAAGCAGGAAAAGGAATTTGAAAAGAACCTTAAAATAGGGGATAAGATAATTACCAAGAGTGGCATACACGGAAAAATTCTGGAAATTGCCGACGATACTGTAGTTATAGAAACAATGGCAGGTAGGCTTAAAATGGAGCGTTCGGCTATATCGCTTGAGCTAAGCCAGAAGCTTAATGCCCCGGCTAAGAAAGAAGTATAGAACTATCTTTTGAATATCAAAACACCGGCTGGAGGCCGGTGTTTTTTGTTATTATCACTATTGTTACAAATAGTTTTTCAGTTTCTCTTTTAATACCTCCATACCCTCGCTGCCCGCCATAGGCAATACTTCAAGCGGATTACTAAGATTGGGGATATAAGCAGGCTTAGGATCTATATAATAAACAGGTATGTCAGGCTTTGCATAATCTATAAGTCCTGCAGCAGGATATACCTGCAAAGATGTACCGATTACAATTAGTATATCGGCCTGCGCTACAATATCCATTGCATCCATTATTGCCGGTACAGCTTCACCAAACCACACAATATGGGGCCTTAGCTGCCTTCCTGTTTCGGGGTGCAGCATCCCCTGGGTAATATCTTCCCTGCAGTCTATTACAGCATTTTCATTAATGGTACACCTTGCCTTTAGCAATTCGCCATGCAGGTGCAGCACGTTTGTGCTGCCGCCGCGCTCATGCAGGTCGTCAACATTTTGCGTTATAACGGTAACTTCAAAATCACTTTCAAGCCCGGCAATAATTTTATGGGCTTTGTTGGGCTCCACTTCAAAAAGCTGCCTGCGCCGTTTATTATAAAAATCGAGTACCAGTGCAGGATTTTTCCTGAAACCTTCGGGAGAAGCAACCTCCATAATATCGTGGCCTTCCCAAAGGCCGCCTGCATCACGAAAGGTAGCAACGCCGCTTTCAGCGCTTACCCCCGCGCCACTTAGTACTACAAGTTTTTTCTTCATTTGCCATTATACTTTACCAAGTGTATAAAGCTGTTCAAGAGTAGGGGCAACGCTGCCGCCAGCAGGCTCAAGCGTAATACCAAAGGCTTCTGCACCTTCATAATTCTCTACTCTGTATATACCTTTGGCAGCATTGGCATCTTTAGTATCAAGCACGCCAATACTGGTAGGGGTCATCGGGTTAAGCTTTAAAGCCCACACCTGGTATACCTTTCCTTCAGGAGGTTCGGGCAACCCGGCAATGTCTACATAAATTTCATCATAAGTATCGTTAACATATACTTTTGCATAGGCCTCCGGTGCTATCTGCTGGCCTTCAAGTAATACATCTTTACTTTCTTTGGCACGCAGCATATTAAGTGCACGCTCTGTTTGAGAGTTATCACGTTGCAACCCTGCCACCATCTGCTCAAATTTATTTCTCTCTGCACTGGCTTGCTGTGCCTCTTCACTTAGTTTGTTATATTGGTAATACTGTACTCCTATACCAAACATAAGTACTGCCGCCGCTGCCCAACCAATATATGGAGCGATGCCGCGCCTGCGTTGAAGGTTAATGACTCCGTTTTCTTTTTCAATCAGTTTTTCGCGTATCCTGTTATAATTTTCTGCCGAAAGGTTTGGTGATATACTGTAAGACAGGTTTACCACAGCCTTTTCTATACCAATAATTTCTGCCTGCACCTCTGGGTGCTGCTTTGCCATCTGTTGTATCTCATCATTTTCGGCCTCCGTAAGTAATCCGAAAACAAAGAGTTCAAGTGTACCGGATGCTATTAATTCTTCGCTGTTCATTGTACCTGTAAAATGGTTCTTAATTCGTTAATGCAGTTCCTGTTCTGCGTTTTTACTGTGCCAAGCGGTATTTCAAGCTCATCACTTGCTTCCTGCTGTGTATAGCCCTTAAAAAAGAGCAGGTCTATAAGCCTTATGCACTTAGGCTTCAGCTTGTTTATAAACTCTTTTATACCAATGGCGTCTATTTTATTGGTTACGGAGGTATTGTGGTCCAATATATGTACGAAGTTATCTGCAGAGAGGTTTTTTTTGCTGTTGTTGTGGCTTTTAGAGCGCAGCCTGTCTATAGATGCATTTCGCGCTATGTTAAGTATCCAGGTAAAAAAGCGGCCTTTGCTGTCATTATAGCTGTCAAGGTTTTTCCATATTTTTACAAAAACTTCCTGCAGAATGTCCTCACTTTCTTCCTTGTCTTTTACAAGATTAAAAATAATACCATAAAGGCTTTTAGAGTACATGTCATACAGCAGGGTAAAGGCATTGCTGTCTTTTTTATAAATTTGCACCAGTAATTCTTCCTGTGTCATTAGGTTGGTTTTAAGAACCCCTAATTTAGAAAAGTTTTTTAACATTAACACCTAAAATGAAAAATACCTCTGATTTAGAATATCTGGCATATCTTGAAACTTTTATAACTGAAAACCGAAGGGATAAATTTATTGAGATACTGCAAAGCCGCACTACACATTTTACCATAGCCATAGAGGATGTTTTTCAGCTTCATAACACTAGTGCCGTTATGCGCACCTGCGAAGTATTCGGCATTCAGCAAATGCACGTTATAGAAGAAAAATATGGTAAAAAGATAGATAAGGAGATAGCGCTTGGCGCCCAAAAATGGGTAGATGTCAACAGGCATGCCAGCGCGCAAACCTGCATTGACTCATTAAAACAGCAGGGTTATAAAATTATAGCTACATCTCCGCATAATGACTCCTGCCTTATGGATGATTTTGAGATCAGCGAGCGTTCTGCAATATTTTTCGGGACAGAAAAAATGGGGTTAAGTGATACTGTTATGCAACAAGCCGACGGTTTTTTAAAAATACCCATGGTAGGATTTACCGAAAGCATTAATATATCTTCTTCTGCTGCAATAGTAATACAGAATATTACCGGCAGGCTGCGAAAATCTGATATAAGCTGGAAGCTGACAGAGTATGAAATTCTGGAAAAACGTATAGACTGGACACGTAAATCTATAAAGGATATAGATTTTATAACCAGCAAATATCTTGAAACGGTTTAGTTGCGATTAAGCGCTTTATATTCTTCATAACACCCGCTTATGGCATCCATAATTTGCAGGTCGTTTGCGGTGGTTATAAATGCTTCAGAGTAGTTGCAGCGCTCCAGTATCTCGACAATTTCTTCTTTGCTAACGCCCAGAAGGGCAGCAAGGGTTTCCCTGTCAAATTTAGAGGCAAGCACATTACGCACAGTGTCGTCTTTTTTCATCTCCCTTAGCCTGCGCATCTCTGTAGGCTTTTTGCCAAATGTATTATGCAACAGGTCGGCAGGGTTAAATACCGAGCTTAAAATGCGTTTAAATGCGCCTGGAGAATACTCACCACCTTCATAACCTAATTGCAGTCCCGATATATTATAACGGTAATCAGGCTCTTTAATAGGGGCAAGCTTGGCATCTATTTGCAGGTAACCGGTAAGGTCATATTTATTAATAACTACCTCCTCAAGTGTGTAAGCGCGTTCTGTAAAGGGTATTTTTGTAGAAGTGGCACTGTTAATCCAGTCGTTTGTTACCCTTACTTTAAGTGACTGGTAACCCGCAAGTGACAGGTGGAGTGTATCATTAACTGTTGCTTCTATGGTAAAATTACCCCTGTCATCGGTAATGGTACCCTTAACTTTGTTGATGTTGATTACATTAACGTGTGCAACAGGCAATAAGGTGCCATCGTTAATTATTGTTCCTGTAACCGACTGCACTTTTTGTGCATTTACGGTGCCTGAAAAAAGAATAAGAAAAAAAACTACAAAATACCTCATTGACTGTTTATGTAATGTAAAAGTAATAAACAAACGCGATATTTTGTAGTTAGTATGCAATTATGCGCAAATATTTTATATTAGCTCCTTCTTGGCCTTCTGTCGCCCGAGCCTTTTCGGCCTTCACCTCTTCTTGATGTACGCTCAAAAGAACCCTCTTTGCGGCCTCCTCCTTTATTATTATTGCCTGCGCCAAAAGATTCGCTTCTCCTGCCACCACCCCTGTTGTTGTGGTCGCGGCGGCGGTTGTTAGAGCCACCGTCGTTTTTAGATATTTCTACGTTTATCCTGCGCCCTTCAAGGTGCATGCTGTTTAATGTATCTAAAACAATATTGGCATGTTCTGCATCAGTATTAAAGAATGAAAAACCTTCTTTAACATCCACTTTAAACACATCATCGCGGCCCAGGCCAAGCGTGTCGCGTAAAAAGTCCTTAAGCGTCATCCAGTCGAAATCATCGCGGGATCCTATATTGATAAAGTAACGCACCGCACCGCCATCACTACTAAAGCTTGCAGGGTCTTTCCTGTCGTTGCCTCCCTGCTGTGATGTAAGGTCACGGTTTTTCTTGTAGTAATTGATAAACCTGTTAAACTCAACAGATACCATCTTCTTGATAAGCTCTTCTTTAGAAAGGTCTTTCAATACTTCATATATAGCAGGCAGGTAAGAGTCTATTTCATGGTCTACCTCAACATCTTTTATCTTATTGGCAAGGTGGAACAGCTGTATTTCGCAGATCTCAATTCCTGAAGGTATCGATTTTTCTTCAAATTTTTGTTTGATAACCTTTTCAATAGCCGTTATTTTCCGCCATTCACTTTTTGTAATAATTACAATTGAAGTACCCAGTTTACCTGCACGGCCGGTACGGCCGCTACGGTGGTTGTAAGTTTCTATATCATCGGGCAACTGGTAGTTAATAACGTGAGTTATATTATCCACGTCAATACCCCTTGCAGCCACATCGGTAGCAACCAGCATTTGTATTTGCCTGCCACGGAACGATTTCATTACAGAGTCACGTTGTGCCTGGCTAAGGTCGCCATGCAGCGCTGCGGCATTATACCCGTCTTCTATAAGCTTATCGGCAACAACCTGCGTATCACGTTTGGTGCGGCAAAATATAACCGAGAAAATATCAGGGTTGGCATCTGCAAGGCGTTTAAGCGCTTCATAACGGTCGCGCGCATTTACCATATAAAACTCGTGTGATACTGTAGATGAACCCGAGTTTTTGTGGCCAACTGTAATTTCAAGCGGCTTGCGCATAAACTCTTTTGCAATACGGGCTACTTCCTGCGGCATGGTTGCTGAGAAAAGCCATGTGCATTTTTCATCGGGCGTGGTAGAAAGTATAGATACTATATCTTCATAAAAGCCCATATTAAGCATTTCATCAGCTTCATCAAGCACACAAAAATCAATTTTAGATATATCTACAAGGCCACGATTAATCATGTCCTGCATCCTGCCCGGTGTAGCAACAATTATCTGTGCACCGCGCTTAACTTCACGCGCCTGCTCTGTTATGCTTGCACCGCCATATACCGCTACGGTATGCAGGCTTTTTATGTACTTGCTGTAAAGCTTTATCTCATTTGTAATCTGCAGGCACAACTCGCGTGTTGGCGAAAGTATTAATGCCTGTGTATTCCTGTTATCAGCATCTATCTTCTGGATAAGCGGAAAGCCAAACGCAGCGGTTTTACCCGTTCCTGTTTGTGCCAGCGCTACAATATCGGTATCTTTTTCCAATAATAGGGGAATCGCCTTTTCCTGTACTTCACTCGGGGTCTCGAAACCCAGATCTCCTATCGCCCTCAGTAGCGACTCATTTAATCCTAATTCTTCGAATTTTTTCATATAAAATTTAAAATAGCTGCAAAGGTACTGTTTATTAGCGAGATATGCTAATGCCTGTAAGAGAGTTTTGACTTTTTGTTGCTATTGTAAATCAAGAGCTTACGGTAAAAGAAAATCTATAAGCTGTTTTACAGCCCTGCCGCGGTGGCTGTGCTCTGCTTTTTCTTCAGGAGGTATTTGGGCGAATGTTGCATTTTTGCCTTCAGGCTTAAAAACCGGATCATAGCCAAATCCGCCGGTTCCGGCTTTTTCATTTGTTATTTCGCCGTTTACAATGCCTGTAAATAAGTGTTGGCTGCCGTTTAAGTTCAGGGCAATTACGGTTTTAAAGCGGGCACTGCGGTTTGTTTTACCGTTAAGTTCATTAAGCAACTTCTCCATATTGGCTTCGGCGCTTTTTTCTTCGCCTGCATATCGCGCCGAATATACGCCGGGTGCACCGCCAAGTGCTTCAACTTCAAGTCCGGTATCATCTGCAAAGCAGTTGTAACCATACTTTTGAGTTACATAGTCGGCCTTAAGTATGGCATTGCCTTCTATAGTATCGGCAGTTTCGGGTATTTCTTCAAAACAGCCTATATCTTCAAGGCTCAGCAATTCAATTTCAGCCGGTAGCCTTAGTTTAATTTCATTAAGCTTGTTCTTGTTGTTAGAAGCAAATACCAGTTTCATTTATGTTAAGTAGTTGTTGTTGGTCTTTCTTTTGCTGCAAAGGGCGTCTGTTATGACTGCAATTACAGCCCAGCGCACGTTTTCTCCCTTTTTTACTTTAGATGCGGTAATCATTACAGCCACGAATTCACAGATGTTGAGTAAAATTACACCAAAAATGTAAAAGCCATAATACCAACCCGGTTCATCATCAGTAAAAATGAGCCTTAAAGTCCAGCCGATAGCCACACTGTTAAATGGCATGATAATCAACTGTGCAAGCATCGCCTGTATACAGTGCCAGCGCACGTAATAAGATGATTTCAGGTTACTGAAATAATATATCAATGATGCTATAAAATTTACAATAGGCAGGGGCAAGCCTGCTATAAGCCCCACAATAGCCATAAGGTAGGCATTGCCTGCCTGCTCATGCTCGTGCGGGTAAACTATGGCTTCATCCTGAGTAGTTATATTCCCTTCTGTATATTCCATATCCAGTTGATTATAATTAATAAAACCAGCGGAACAGCAATCCACTTTTTTACAATTGTTTTCTCGAAGGTACGGTAATTTTTATAAACAGTATCTTTTCCTGTAGCTATATCAAATATGAGCCAGAATGGCAGTATTATCATGATAACGGCAAGAATTATACCTATGGGGTTTGTTAAAACAGCTTGCTGTACCTGCCCATTTAACAGATGTACCAATGAGCGGGTAGAACCGCAGGAAGGGCAGGCTATACCTGTTACGTTCTTAACTATGCAGGGCGAAAAGTTTGCAGGGCCTGTACTGTGGCGGTAAAACGCCCATGCAAGCCATGCATATCCGCCTGTAAGTGCAATACTAAGTATAAGGTATAGCCTGTTCCTGCTCATTAAATTAAATCATAGACTGGATTTTCTCCATGTTTTTCTGTTTTGTAGCGTCCTGTATAAGGAACCAGTCAACAATTGTCCAGATGCCGGCACCGCCGCAGGTTAACAATTTTGCTACACCAAGGCCGGTATCACCAATCATAAAACGGTCTATACCAAAACCGCCTGCAAGCAGTGATACGATCTGGATGTTAGACGGGTCTTTTAATTCTGATGAAAAAATCTGCGGCCACTTAGAGTCATGCATTCCTGTTAGCTTTTCTCTAAGGAAAGTAATGTGGTGTCCTAAGAAAAACCTTGAGTTGGTCATGAGGTACATGTCAGCCTTTAAATTCGAATTTGCGTCCATTTTAATTGGTTTGGTTAAAATTATTACTTGTTTTAGTGATGGCGGTAAAACTAATGAAATATTTTAATTCTTTAGTGGTTGTTAAAATTTTAACACAGTACAGCGTGTATTGTTTTATAATATGGTAAAGACTTGACTATAATATATCATTTTTCGGCAAGTACACAAATATTGATTTTAAAATTATTATGACGATAGCAATATAATAATTACTTTTGATGCTGTTTTTAAAAGACACAATTGATATTATGGTAAAAGATTTATTTGAGAGGATACAAAAGAACAAAGGCCCTTTGGGAAAATGGGCTTCTCAGGCTGAAGGCTATTATGTTTTCCCGAAACTGGAAGGCCCTTTGGCAAACCGTATGATGTTTCATGGCAAAGAAGTGATTAACTGGAGCATTAACGATTACCTTGGCCTTGCCAACCACCCCGAAATAAGAAAAGTTGACGCCGAGGCGGCACAGGAATATGGCTCTGCCTACCCAATGGGGGCACGTATGATGAGCGGGCATACCTCATGGCACGAAAAGCTGGAACAGGAGCTTGCAGTTTTTGTGCAAAAAGAAGCGGCTTACCTGCTTAACTTTGGTTACCAGGGAATGGTATCTATAATTGATGCCCTTGTTTCTAAAAACGATATTATTGTTTATGATGTAGACTCTCATGCCTGTATAATAGATGGCGTGCGCCTGCACATGGGTAAACGCTTTACCTACAAGCATAATGATGTTGAAAGCCTTGAAAAAAACCTGGAACGTGCCACAAACATGGCCGAAACAACAGGTGGCGGCATACTTGTAATTACCGAAGGTGTTTTTGGTATGCGCGGGCAGCAGGGCAAGATTAAAGAAATTGTAGCCCTTAAAGAGAAATATAACTTCAGGCTGTTAGTAGATGATGCACACGGCTTTGGCACACTTGGTAAAACAGGTGCCGGGGCAGGAGAGGAGCAGGGTTGCCAGGATGGTATAGATGTTTACTTTTCTACGTTTGCAAAATCTATGGCAAGCATAGGTGCATTTGTGGCTGCCGATAAAGATGTTATCGACTTTTTGAAATATAACCTGCGCTCACAGATGTTTGCGAAGGCATTACCAATGATACTGGTTAAAGGTGCGCTTAAACGCCTTGATATGCTGCGTACTATGCCGGAACTTAAAGATAAGCTTTGGGAAAACGTAAATGCGCTGCAAAACGGACTTAAAGAACGTGGCTTTAATATAGGCGATACCAACACATGTGTTACACCTGTATACCTTGAGGGCAGCATACCGGAAGCAATGGTAATGGTAAATGACCTTAGGGAAAATTATAATATATTCCTTTCTATAGTTGTGTATCCTGTTATACCGAAAGGTATAATTTTGTTGAGGATGATACCTACTGCAAGCCATACTATGGACGACATTAACCAGACGCTTGCCGCCTATGAGGCAATTCGTGAAAAGCTTGAAAACGGTACTTATAAGAAAATAGCCGCCGAAACAACGGTAGATGTTTCTGCTGAGTAATTCAGATAGTACATTATATTCATAAAAAAAGC
>NZ_JAMWYY010000082.1 GCF_024305175.1 Flavobacterium sp. | reverse complement strand
GGCTGGAACACCGGATGGGGTTGGAATGCAGGTTGGGGCTGGGGCGTAGGCCTTGGCTGGAACAACTGGTACAGCCCTTATGGCGGATGGTACGGAGGCTGGGCACCCTATTATGGTGGCAATTACTACCGCAACCAGCGCTATTATGGCGGCAGGAGTTCGGCTTACTATGCAGGGGGGCGTAATTCTTACTACAACAACAACGGCAGGTATAACAGCAGGAGATCGTCAGATTATAACGCCGGCAGGAGAAGTTTTAGCAACAACAACAGCCGCAGGTATAACAGCAGTAGTACTGTAAGGAGCCGTGGCGATGCAGATTATAACACATCAAGGAGCAGGAACAGCAGCAGAAGTATTTACAATAATTCATCTCGAAATAATAGCCGTAACTATACGCCTTCATCAGGCAGGAGCAGCTCACCAGGCAGAAGCTCAACCGTTAGCCCTTCAAGAAGTTCAGGCAGCTTTGGCGGCGGAAGGTCTTCAGGAGGTTCTCGCGGTGGCGGTGGCTCTCGTGGCGGCGGACGCGGAAGAGGTTAACATATCAGTCCCATGTTATTTGAAAGAAGCAACATGGGATTTTTTTTAAGTAAAAAATATCACATGAAAAAGTATATATTTTTAGCAGCCCTTGGGCTGGGAGCAACAGGCATGTATGCACAAAGGCAGGATCCTAACACCGCAGCCGATGCCATGCGGTATACAACAGAAAGCATTACCGGTACTGCACGTTTCAGGGCTATGGGCGGTGCGTTTGGCGCACTGGGCGGAGACCCTTCTGCCATTATGATAAACCCTGCGGGATCTGCGGTATATAATTATAACTCCGGTACAATGTCGCTTTCTGTACAAAACATCAGGAACGAAGCCAACTATTTTGGAACCGGTACAGCAGAGAACGACAGTTCTTTCGACCTGAACCAGATGGGGGCCGTGTTTGTTTTTAACAACGCAGATGAAAATGCTGTAATGAATAAGTTTACTTTGGGGTTCAATTATGAAAACCTGAATAATTTTGATAACCGTATTTATTACAGAGGTATTAACCCTACCAACTCTTTAGACAGCTATTTCCTGAATTATGCTAACGGTGTGCCTTTAAACACACTTACCGACAGCTACTATGAGCAGCTTTCATATAACCAGCAACAGGCATACCTTGGGTATAACGCTTATATATTCGACCCGCTTTCGCAGTCTGCGAATAATACAGGATATGCCTCTAATTATGATGCAACTGCTGCTAATTTTTACCAAGATAATATTGTAAACACTACCGGCTTTCATGGCAAGGTAGCGCTTAATTTTGGGGCGCAACTCAAGAAAAGGCTGTATGTGGGTGCAAACATAAATGTACATTTTACAGACTATATACAAACTTCAAGTTTTTATGAAGATGCCAACGCACCACAAGGACTCCGTTCGATTGAGTTCAATAACGAGCGTTATACCTATGGTGGCGGTATATCTTTTAACTTGGGTACTATACTGAAAATTACTGAAGAATTGAGGGCCGGTGTGGCTTATGAATCGCCTACCTGGTTAAGGCTTCAGGATGAAGTTACACAAAACCTTCGCTCTTATTGCCCTGAGTGTGGCGCAAACGGGGAATCGAATTTTGATGTAAACCCATTCATAACTTTTGTACTGGACGACTATACGCTGAGGACACCTTCAAAATGGACAGGCAGCCTTGCCTATATTTTTGGTAAAAGCGGGCTTTTGAGTGTTGATTACTCTTTAAGAAATTATGGCAATACAAAATATATAAGCAACGGATACAGCGATATTAATTTTGACCTGAACAACACGCTGGGTATGGCGGGCGAGCTTCGTGTTGGTGCCGAATACCGTGTAAAAGCAGTAAGCTTTAGGGGTGGTTACCGATATGCGGAAAGCCCTTATAAAGATGGCACTACTATGGGCGACCTTACCGGGTTATCGGGAGGTGTGGGCGTTGCTTTTGGCAACTCAAGGCTGGACTTTGCTTATGCATGGCAAAGGCGTGATATGGATTACCGCCAGTTTAAAACAGGCCTTACCGATCCTGCCCGTATAGAAAGTACCAACAACAACTTTACACTTTCTTATACATTAGACCTGTAATTATTTTTTCGTCTTACTATAACTAAAAAAGCCATTCTGTAATAAAGAATGGCTTTTTGTTTATTTATCGCTTAAATTCACTTTTTGCAATGGTTTAAGGGTTGGGCCCTCTATTATACAGCCATCTGTTGTAAAGCGGGATGCATGGCAGGGGCAATCCCACGTTTTCTCAACATTGTTCCAATGCACCACACAGCCCATGTGCGGGCATATAGCCGAACACGCTTTCATTTCGCCTGTTATATCATGATATACCGCCAGCTTTTTGCCGTTCACATCCATCACCCTGCCCTCTTCTACCGCTATGTCGTCCATATCTTTGCTTTTGGGCAGCAGGTAATCTTTTAAAATCTGCCCGGCATTGTTCAGGTTTTCTTCCATAAATTTACCTGCAGCTTTTACAGGGTTATGCCGCGTGGCATGAAACAGCCTGGTGTATTCTGTCTCGTTACCCATTATCATATCGCATATTACCTGCGCCGAAACAACTCCCCATATAAGCCCGTCGGTACTAAAGCCCGTTGCAATAAACTGGTTAGAGCTGTCGCTCTTCCTGCCAATGTAGGGCAGCCCGTCGGCAGGCTTATAGTTTTGCCCGCCCCAGCGGTTGGTAACCTCATCTACATCAAAACGTTCTTTTAAGAATTTTTCAAGATTAACTATATTCTCTTCATTATTTTCATGCTGGCCCACTTTATGCGGCTGCCCTACCGCAAGCAGGTAACGCTCCCCTTCATGATCGTAGGAGCGTATAGAGAACCGCTGACTGCCGTAGTAACCCCAGAATGTACCCTGAGGGTACGCCCCCGAACCGAGTTTTACGGCAACACCATATTCCCTGTATGGCCCCAGTAATGACTGGTACACAGGCATAAAACCTTTAGGGGTATGTGTAGCATGTATGGCAAACTTTGCAGTAACAGTTCCCTGTGCTGTTTTAAGCCTTATACTCCCGTTGTCCTCTTCAATTTCGTCAACACGGCTGTCTTCAAAAATACGGCAGTTATCTGCATTCATATTTTTGGCCAGTTGCTGTACATAGCGTAAAGGGTTAAACTGCGCCTGGTTATCCATCTTTACCCCGTTTACGTGTTTAAAAGGTATATCTCCCGGAGCAATCTTTTGTATATCAGCACCGGCAGCCGTGCCTGCTTCAAGCACATCATCAATTTTACCTGCATGAGTGTCATCGGCAGCAAACAAATACCAGCTACGTGGCTCAAAATCACAATCTATACCTAATTGGTGCACCGTGTTTTTTACGGTATCTAAAGCATATTGCCTTGCTGCAATAACTGTTTTAAGCGCCTCGGTATCATATTTAGATTGTATGGCATCAAAACCCTGCTCTGTCGCTACATACAGGTTTCCGGTACTGTGCCCGGTGCTGCCCCCTCCTACTTTCAGCGCTTCGAGTACCACCACATTATAACCCTGTTGCTTTAATAACTGTGCACAGGTAATACCTGTAATGCCCCCGCCAATTACAACCACGTCTGCAGTGATATTGCCTTTAAGCACAGGAAAATCAGAGCCTGCAGAGTATGACCTCCATATCGATTTTACACCCGGTTTGTTGTGTAGATCTCTAAATTCCATAGTTGAATAAATTTTTATGAAAGTTACTTACAATACCAGCAGGGGGCTGTTAACCCGAAGTTAATGCCGCGTTAATTAAGGCAGCAGTGTGTTTTATGATTATTACATTTAGTATGCTGTTTCCTGCACCACGGATTAATTACCTGTGAACAAGACCATGATTAAATACCGGAATTTAAACGGAAATTCAGGAGTAGCGGCTTATGAGGCCGGCAATGATTATATTAAGGTAGCCTTTGGCGATGAGGCTGTTTATCTGTACACTAACGCCAGCGCAGGAAAAGAAAGCATTGAAAAAATGAAGCAGCTTGCCAATGCCGGAAAAGGGCTTAGTACCTACATCAGCCGTTATGTGCGTGATAATTATGAAAAAAAGCTGCAATAAAACTAACCTACATAACCCACCAATGGACTATACACAAATTACTGGGCTTCTTGCGGCCGTACTTACTACCGGGGCAAACATTCCGCAAACTATAAAAGTTATAAAAACACGATCTACTAAAAGCCTTTCGGCAGCTACATATGCAATGCTATTTCTGGGTATGGTTATGTGGGTTATATATGGTGTTATCCGTAAAGATATACCTATTATCCTTGCTAATGCTGTAGCGGGCAGCCTTTGCGGTATCATATTATTTATGAAGCTGCTGGCGCTGTACCGCAAGCGTAAAGACAATGCTAATTAGTGCAACATTAACATAAAGTGTTATTATGGTGCCAATTACAATATTATTAGCATTAAGCATTCTTATGTATTTGTAGTTTTACACTATAACTAAAAAGATTAATTATGAAAACTACATATTTAAAACATATTGCAATGGGTGTTTTATTAAGCGCCACGCTCGGGCTAACATCCTGCAGGAATAATAACCAGACGGAAAGCACCAGCGATGCTGACGAAATAAATGGCGAAATTTATGGTAAGGGCACAGACGCTGACATGGAAGAATCGGGCACCCGTTCAGGGACTACAATGGACACGGTGCAAACCTATAATAACAACAACAGGAGCGGAGCAACAAATGGGCAGCGTGGCGATGCAGATGAGCCTGTATTAAACGGCAACGATGGTAACCCGGTTTTAGGGCCTAAAACACCCAAGAATGACGGCGGTTCTATGGGTTCGGGTCAAGGAACAGGAACCGGTAACGGCGGTAATAACACAACAGAGGTAAACCCGAGATAATACAAATAGACTTCCACTATTTTTATACCCGAATCCCCCATAGCTATTTTTAGTTGTGGGGGATTCTTATTAAAGATGTTTACAATTGTTCAGTAAAATGATGTAACACATTTAATAATGATAAATACGAAATTTGAGAGAAGTAGATACTGATTAACCCAAACAAAATATAATATGGCACAACTAAATGATAACCCCATGCAGGGTAACCACGGCGGCCAGGAGTATGGAGAAGATAACTACCACAAAAGCCAGCGCAACCAGCAAAGCCAGAGGCACGAAACCCCGCCTGAAGATGAAAAGCGCAAGCAACATGAAGACGATGACCAGTTTAGTCCAGGGGAGCCGGAAGATTATGACGGAGAAGATTTTGCAACTGATTAGTAATAGTATGGAAAGCGATATTCAAACACAGGTAAATGATACCGCACTGGAGATAGTAGCGGAATGCGGCAGGATAATGGCAGAGCAAAAGCTTAAGATAGCTTTTGTAGAGAGTGCCACCGCAGGATGGATGGCGTCAGAATTTTCGCTGATACCAGATTCAGGTAAAGTGTTCCTGGGCGGAATTGTTTGTTATGATGCCAATACTAAAAAGGATCTTTTCGGGATTACGGATGAAATGATTGAAAAATATACACCCGAATCGGCAGAGATAACAAAAATGCTGGCCGAAGGACTTGGCAAGTATTTTAAAAGCGATATAGCAGTGGCTGTAACAGGGCTTACCGCACCAGGCGGTAGTGAAACACACGAGAAACCTGTAGGCACTATATTCCTGCATATAATACTGCCTGGTAACCGTTACTGTGTCCACAGGGAAGTATTTCATGGCTCGCCTAAAGAAATTATAAACCAGGCGATAGAGCGGACGGGCAAGCTTTTAACCGAGCTTTTAAAAGTTAACTCTAAAAACCTGGTATTATGAGCCTGAAGCGAATTATAATTGCAGGCGCCATCGGCACTACTTTTATGACATTGTACAGCTATTGGGTTTCTAAAAAAGAAAAAGAACAGTTTTTAGAACCTGCTTTACTTAATGAGCTTGCTGAAGATGCCGAAGTGCTGCCAGAAACCGGCGATGAAGAAACCAACCCGATAGGCTGGGCTGGGCATTATGCACAAGGGGTTGTTTTTGTTGCTGCCTATTATTACTTATATCGCAGAGCATTGCAAAACCCAACCATTGGCAAAGGTGTTGTTGCAGGAGCGGTTAGCGGTGTTGCAGGCATCGCTATATGGGAAATTATGTTCCGGATGAGCAAAAACCCGCCGAAGACAGAAAGGTACAGATACTACCGTCAGCTATTTGTGGCGCACCTGATATTTTCCACCTTTGCTATTTATGGCTACAGGTTGCCCGACTATGTAAAGCAGCTTCAGGAAAAATAACATCTTTTTTTAAGTAATCATTAACAGCCGGTTGTATGGCCGGCTGTTTCAACTTTAAGGTAAATTTCTTAACTTTAATTAAAAACCTATGTTAAGCTGGGAAGAAATATCATTACGGCTCATACTGGCTGCTGTTTTCGGCGCGGTTATAGGCGTTGAGCGTGAGCGTAAAGACTGGGCTGCCGGTATGCGTACGCACATGATGGTTTGCATGGGTTCTGCACTGATAATGCTGGTTTCTTCATTTGGTTTTTCAGATACAGCAGGAAATGAATATATAGAGCTTGACCCTTCACGTGTTGCTGCACAAATTGTAAGCGGCATCGGTTTTATTGGGGCTGGTGCTATATTATTCTTAAAACCTGCAACAGTTTTGGGCCTTACTACTGCATCGGGATTATGGACGGTAGCCGGAATAGGCATGGCAACAGGCGGCGGTATGTATTTTGCAGCATCTGTAACCACCGTGCTTTCTATTATAATATTGTGGGGGCTGCAACCGCTGCAGAGAATGTTTTCGGGAAAGTTCCAGAATAAGACGATAACAATAGTTACTAAAAGTAATATGAATCCGAAAGTTGTTTTAGATAAGCTTACAGAAGATAGCAGTATAGATTACAACAGCATTGCAGTAACAAAAACAGGAAAAGTAAACCTGATAGAGGTAAAACTGGAAAAACCAGCCGGTAAAAGCTTTAAGGATATGATTACAGTACTACAGGATAATGAGTCTGTAAAAAAAATAACATGGAACAAATAACATTATGGAACACCTGCACACAATCAGCCACATAGAAATACCCGCACCCGACTTTACTAAAGCCATTGATTTTTATACTGAAGTTTTTGGCTGGGGAATAGAGCTTGTAACGGTTGGGCACTATGCTTTTTATACTATTGGCAACACCGGACGCGGCGGCGCATTCGACTCCTCTTTAATGCCTGCGCCCGAAAAGACCGGGCTACAGGTGGTAATTGATGTAGAGGATGTATCGGCCATCCTTAAGGCCATAAAAGCAAATGGCGGTGAAATTATACTTGAAAAAACCGAAATACCCGGAGGCCACGGCTACTATGCCTTATTTAAAGACCCTAACGGCAACTACATGCAAATACACGCGCGGCAGTAGTTTTCACTACTGCCGCTTGTTAAATACTCTATATTAGCATCTTAATAGCTATATATCTTTACTGTTTCCTGGCTTATTTTATCCGGTGTTCCGGTTTCCATAAAGCGTTTAAAGCCCATTACGTCTTTACGTACCATATTCTCAAAAACAGGGTTCATGAGCTTTGCCACTTCTTCTCCTGCCGACCCCAGCGGGGCATGATATGAAAACACAATATGAATAAGCGTGCCCAACTCTCCTGCATCTTTAAACTCTACCTTACCGGCATTACGCACAGCAGAACCCGGTAAAGAGCTCCACCCTACATAGCGGTTTGGCTCTTCGCCAACAATTTGTGCCTTCCAGCCTACTGTACCTATGCCACCCGGCAGTTTAGCTTTCCACTCCGACAATGATTCGTTTAAAACTGTAACACTTTCAAGGTGCTCCATAAACAGTGGCAGGTTGCCCAGGTTACGCCAAAAATTATATACTTCTTCTACAGGTTTTTTCACGATAAGCCTCGCATGAATATTCACGTTGGAATTATGCTTTTTATCCCTCTTTTTATCAAGAAAATTTTCTGCTGCCTGTGTGGCGGGGCAATAACCGCTAACACCCCTGAAGAGCATAAATCCTGCAGCGGCAAGTTCCGGTATGCTCCTGTTCCTTTTAAGCGAATCATATAAAAGATAAAGCCCACCAAGTGCTGAAACCGCCCTTTCAAAATCGCTTATATTCTTTTTCACTTCCGGAATCTTTATGTTTGCTGGCAGGTTCATAATCTGTAAAAATATGTTTGGTTTATATCCCACTAAAATAAGAAAAATCGTAAGCAGTAAAACTTACTTTAACAGTACATTAGCAAAGCAACACGGCCCCGCAATGCGGAGCCGGATATACTATACATCAATCAAAACTTAAGGCCTGCCTGTGGGCGGTGTTGTTGGTGCTGCCGGTGTAGCGGGGCTACCCGGATTTGTTGCCGGTGGCGGTATAGTTGGCGTATTGGTTGTTGGAGGTAAAGTTGGTGAATTTGTGGTTGGCGGTGTAACAGGCGTACTCCGTGTTCTCGGGGTTGTGTTAGTTTCCGTCTTTCTTTCATTACTCCTCGTCCTGTCAACGGCATTGTCTTTTTTGCGCTCAGGGGTAGTACCTGTCCTGTCCGCATCAGTACGGGCTCTGTCGGCACGGGTACGTTGCATATCGGTGCTCGTAGTGTCTGTCTGTGCATGTGCCAAGCCAAATACCAGCAAGGCTCCAAACGTTAAAAATAACTTTCTCATAATGGCTTCTTTTTTGGATTAATACTGTAAAAGTAGCACGCGCTAATCAGGATTAACTCACTGTTTTACAATTATTAACGGAAGTTTAACCGCCCTTTATGAGGTACTACAAACAGGTGTTAACAAGCCCTGTTATTTTAAGTATCCTGTGTTAAATAGAATGCCGGGCATATAAGAAAAATAGGATTGGCAGTGCCAATCCTATTAAAAAATGCAATTATAAATTATTTAAAACCTGTTATCGCCATCCAGCAGGTTACCAAGCCCGCCTAAAAGGCTTCCCTCTCCCCTGTCTTTACCACCACCCTGAGGCGCTGCGGCAAATACCCTGCTGGCAAGCCTGCTAAACGGTAAAGATTGTATATAAACTATACCTGGGCCGCGAAGGGTGGCATAAAAAAGGCCTTCTCCACCAAACAGTGTATTGCGTATGCCGCCAACAAACTGAATATCATAATCTACGGTTGGTGTAAAACCTACAATACAGCCTGTATCAACTTTAAGTACTTCGCCAGCGGCAAGTTCTTTACGTGCCAGTGTTCCGCCTGCATGAACAAATGCCATGCCGTCGCCTTCCAGCTTTTGCATTATAAAACCTTCGCCTCCAAAAAAGCCCCGGCCAAGCTTCCTCGAAAATTCTATACCAACCGTTACACCCTTAGCCGCACATAAAAATGCATCTTTCTGGCATATAAACCTGCCGCCGAATTGCGATAAGTCGATAGGGATTATTTTACCCGGATATGGCGAGGCAAAACTTACCTTTCGTTTACCCTGATATTCATTTAGGAAAACCGTCATAAAAAGGCTCTCGCCTGTAAGCAGCCGCTTTCCTGCCGAAAACAGCTTGCCCATTACGCCCTGGTTCTGATTAGAGCCATCACCAAAAATGGTTTGCATGCTAATGCCGTTATCCATCATCATAAAACTGCCTGCCTCGGCAACAACTGCCTCCTGTGGGTCGAGCTCTATTTCTACATACTGCATTTCTTCGCCAAAAATTTCGTAGTCTATTTCATGTGCTGTCATTTTGTATATTTTATTTTGGATTAGTATTTGTTTAGACTTTTACAGGAGGTATTTGTTACATATACACTGTAAATGTAATTAAAATCAGATAATCAGGAAAAGTGAGCAATAAAAAACAGCGGGTTCACACCCGCTGTTCACACATCTAAAAAATTGAATAAAAATAGACACCGTTTAGTAAAAATAGTCGGATGGATTTCCGTGATTTTGGGGACAAATCTTTCTCTTGATAAAAGAAGCCGGCGGGCACCCTAGTTAATGATTCCTGGCTTTTATAACGTTCGGGGGGCTATAAAACAGAACCATATTAAAAACCCGCCAGCAATTCTTTCAATCAGGATTTACTATTTATGTTATTTAGCATTACTTATGTTTCATTGCTTATCCTGATACAAAGATGCGCCAATGCAGGCTTGTACCACAGGTAGAAATTACCTGACTTATAAAAACAGGTAATTTTACCGAGATATTTAACTGTAAGTAAAAAGTGTGAAAATGCTATATTACAGGAAGTTCGTCAACATTTATTATACCGTGCTGAATTGCATAAATAACAAGCCCTGCTATGTTTTTAGCGCCTGTTTTTACGAAAAGGCTGTTTTTATGCCCTTCGGCGGTACGTTGTGTAATAAAAAGCAGGTCGCCAATTTCCTTGGCGGTTTTTTGCTGGCATATCAGCCGAAGGACTTCTACTTCCCTTTCAGAAAGGGCGTTATCATCCTGCAAAACCGGCCTCGGGGCTTTTGGGGCAATCTGCCCCCGCAGCACGTCAAGCTGCTCCGGCTTAAAATAAAAGCCCTGATTAGCCACCGCCCTTATTACTTCGGCAAGTTCTGCCGGCATTACTCCTTTAGGTAAAAAAGCCGATACGCCTGCTTTTAGCATAAAGCCCATAAAGCTTTTTTGGTAGTGCGATGATACTACTATTACCTTAATACCGGGATAATTTATTTTAAGGTATTCGCTAACAGCAATACCATCCATACCCTCCATTTTTAAGTCGAGCAGTAAAACCTGCGGTACCTCCGGGGCTGCTTTAAGCTTGTCTATAAGCTCCGGGCCGCTATTTGCGGTAAACAATACATCCATATCATCACTTCTTTGTAAATAACCTTCAAGAAGGCTTACAATCAGTGCATCGTCATCTGTAATGGCTAAAGTAATTTTACTCATCGGATTCGTTTTTATACGGGCAAACCATTATAGTGCGTGTACCTTTGCCCGGTTTGGATTTTACCTTATAGGAAGCACTAAGATACTGCATCCGCATTTCTAAACTATGCAACCCAAGCCCTTTTTTGAGTATTGCAGTATCAAAACCTTTACCATTATCTTTAACTGTAAGCATAGAATTTTGTGTAGTTACACGCAAATGTACGGTTACGGCTGTTGCTTCGGCATGCTTAACAATATTGGTTATAAGTTCCTGTACCACTCGCACCAGTTGTATTTTTATTTTTGCAGGAAAATCAGGTGAGGTGCGTACATCGGTATAAAAAACAATATCCATTTTTTGCCGCCAGGGGTCGAGTATATTGTCAATTAAATCGGCAATGTCAGTTTGCTCCAGTAATGGCGGGGTAAGGTCGTGCGATATACGCCTGGCATCTGTAATACTTTCACCCAGCAGGCTGTCGATATCGGTTAGCGGCAGCCCAAGCTGGCTTTTCATCCTGATTACCGTAAGCTTGCCAATAAGGCTGTCGTGCAGGTCTGACGCTATGCGGGTGCGTTCTTTTTCCTGTGCCTGCAAGCTGGTTTCAGTCAGTTTTTTCTGGTGCTCTAACTGCATTTGTGCCTGCTTTAGGTTGGCCTGCACCATACGCTTATAACCTGTATGCATGATCTTTACAACAAATAATATTATTGTAAAGACCAGCACCAGTAATATTGCTATCCAAATTGCTAATGTTTCCGGATCCTGCCATTTCTCCATATCAGCAAAGTAAGGTAAAAATAATATGATGAAACTATAAGCACATGAATTGATGGTACAATAAACTTCAACAATGACTTAGCATTAACAAAATAATTATATGGTAAAAAAAATAATGTTGTTAAAGTATAAGTGATAAGTATAGCAG
>NZ_JAMWYY010000081.1 GCF_024305175.1 Flavobacterium sp. | reverse complement strand
GAATATACCACATCATCACCGTTAAGGTAAGCTGCTGTACTACCACAGCCTGATGCACCTGGGCTTCCGCTGTAGTCATCACCAAAGTTTGAGGTGTTGTTGGTAGTAGAGTATGGCAGTGTAGCTATATTTATAGGGGCATTACAGGTTGCACCCAAAGCCACCGTACTAAAGAAGAACGGGCCTACCCATTCGCTTGTTCCGCCATCGGCACAAAGCGCACGAACGTAGAATTTGTAATCGGTATCCTGTGTTAATCCTGTTGCAGGATAAGGTGAGTCGCCGTTATAAACAACACCAACTTCTGTAGGGATGGCTGCCGCAGGCAGTATCTCAATTTCCCATGAAGTGGCGCCACTGTTGTTGGTCCAGGTTAGGTTAGCCGTAGTAAGCCCGAAGCTGTTAGCCCCAAGGTTGGAAGGATCGACACACTGTGATACCACAGATACGTTATCCACCAGCCAGCGGTCTCCGTTGTCGCCTGCCATAACAAAGGCAATGCGCACGTTCTGGCCTACAAATGTTGCAGGGATAGGCACCACTACTTCGTTATAAACAGTCTGAACCGGATTGATTTCCAGCTCTGTCCATTCCTCAACAAGCGTATAATCAGCAAATACACCGGCGTTAGCGGTGTTAGTGGTGATAAGCACCCTGTAGATCGATCCGTCATCCAGCGCCTGTGTAAGCCTGGAGAAGAAGCGTAGTTGCGGGTTTGCCGGTACAGGGAAAGTTGGTGTAACCAGCCAGTCTTCCGGTATGCCGGATGCAACGTTCTCCCTGTTCAGGTAAGCAGCGTGCGTACCTGCATAAGGGGGTTGGGTGACGTTACCTGCCTGGCTTTGCGCCCAGGTAACAGCCGGCCCAATGCCATTATTGTATATCTCCCAGCCGGCAGGCGGCCAGGTGCCTTCAAAGCCTTCAAGAGGCAATTGTGCGAAAGCGCAGAATGACATTAATGACATGAAAAGCATCAAGGTAATTTTTTTCATAGACATTTATATTTAGTAGTTTATGTTTAAGAACCGAAAATTAAGGAAAAAATGTTAATCAATTTGTGTATAAATTATACATATTTCACTTTTTGCCTAAAAAAAACAAAATTTTGTAGTTTTGTTATGAATATAAAAATCTATAACTTAATTAAGTTTTATAAGTTTATTTATCCATCTCCTGCCTTCATTATTATCTTTGCAGCAGGCACATATATATGAGTAACAAAAAAATATTCTTTGCATCCGACCAACATTTGGGAGCACCTACCCCGGAGCTTAGCTTTCCGCGGGAAAAAAAGTTCGTGAAGTGGCTTGACACTATAAAAGATGAAGCAGAAGCTATTTTCCTTTTGGGCGACCTGTTCGATTTTTGGTTCGAGTACAAAACCGTAGTCCCTAAAGGATTTGTTCGCGTACTTGGCAAACTTGCCGAAATAAGGGACAGCGGCATCCCTGTTTACTTTTTTACGGGTAACCACGACCTGTGGATGCATGATTATTTTGAAAAGGAACTTGATATACCTGTTTATCATAGGCCGCAGGAATTTACCTTTAACAATAAACGCTTCCTTATAGGGCATGGTGACGGCCTTGGGCCGGGCGATAAAGGTTACAAGCGGATGAAAAAAGTTTTTACCAACCCGCTTTCTAAATGGCTTTTCAGATGGCTGCACCCAGACGTTGGTGTAAGGCTTGCGCAATACCTGTCGGTTAAAAATAAACTAATATCAGGTGATGCAGATGTGAAATTTCTTGGCGAGGAAAACGAGTGGCTGGTACAATACAGTAAACGCAAGTTGGAAACCAAACACTATGACTACTTTATATTCGGGCACAGGCATTTGCCGATGCAGATTAAAATAGGCGAAAACGCCACCTATATAAACTTAGGCGACTGGGTGGGCTATTTTACCTATGGTATTTTTGATGGAGAAACTTTTGAACTGAAAGAATACAAGTCAATTTGAAAATTTGAAGATTTGAAAATTGCCCAATAAAAATACATTTTAAACTAATCTTCGCAGCGTATATCCCTTAACCGCAACTGCAAAGTAGTTTCACCATTCCAGGTGTTTTCATCTATAGAGTAAGCTGCATCAAATGTATTGCCATTGCAGGCCAGTTCTTTTTTGGCTGCCAGCCCAAAGCCCACCGCCGGGAAACCGGGACTCTCATCCTGCTTTACAAACAGGCGCAGGTGGCTGCCATCGGCACCCATTTCTTTACCATAACCACTGTCCTTAATAGTGCGGGTTAAGAAAACAGGTGTCATATTACCGGGGCCAAAAGGTTCAAACTGTTTTAATATGCGGCAGAATTTAGGGGTAATATCATTAAAATTAATTTCGGCATCAATACTTATTTCAGGAATAAGCAGCTCAGGATTGATAGTTTCCATAACTACCTGCTCAAAACGGGTGCGGAAGCCTTCATACTGTTCTTCTTTAAGTGTTAGCCCGGCAGCATACATGTGCCCGCCAAACTGCTCAAGATGCTCCGAACAGGCATCGAGCGCATTATAAATATCAAAATTCTTCACCGAGCGTGCCGAAGCCGCCAGCCTGTCGCCGCTTTTTGTAAACACAAGCGTGGGGCGGTAGTAGGTTTCGGTAAGGCGCGACGCCACTATGCCTATAACACCTTTGTGCCAGTTTTTATTATACACTACAGTAGTGTAACGATTTTCGTCTTTATTATCTTCTATCTGTTGCAGGGCCTCTTCCGTAATTTGCTTGTCAAGCCCACGGCGGTCGGCATTATATTCTTCTATCTGCGATGCAAATTTCTCTGCCCGGGCTATATTCATTTCGGTTAGCAGCTCAACGGCATGGTTGCCATGCTTAATACGTCCGGCCGCATTAATGCGCGGCGCTACTACAAATACCACATCACTAATGGTAAGATCTTTTTTCTTCAGGTTTTGGATGAGTGCCTTTATACCCGGCCGCGGATGGGTATTGATAACCTCCAGCCCGAATTTTGCCAGCACCCGGTTTTCACCAGTTATGGGTACAATATCGGCAGCTATGGCAGTGGCAACAAGATCGAGGTATGGGTTAAGGTCGGCTATAGTTTCGCCACGGTTGGCACCCAATGCCTGTATCAGCTTAAAGCCGACACCGCAGCCACACAGCTCTTTATACGGATAGTTACAGTCATCACGCTTTGGGTCGAGTACCGCTACAGCTTCGGGCAAGGTATCGCCGGGGCGGTGGTGGTCGCAGATGATAAAATCGATGCCCTTGCTTTTGGCATAAGCCACTTTATCAACCGATTTTATACCGCAGTCGAGCGCTATTATTAAGGAGCAGCCATTATCGTCGGCATAATCTATTCCCTGAGTAGAAACCCCATAACCTTCGGCATAGCGGTCGGGTATGTAGGTGGCGACATTAGGGTAAAACGAGCGCAGGTAAGATGACACCAGCGAAACCGCTGTAGTGCCATCTACATCATAATCGCCAAACACAAGTATATTCTCACCATTGGCTATTGCCGACTCTATGCGCTTTACCGCCTTATCCATATCCTGCATAAGGTAGGGGTCGTGCAGGTCTTCCAGCGACGGGCGGAAAAACTTTCGTGCCTCCTCAAAGGTTTCCACCCCGCGCTGCACCAGCAGCGAAGCAATAACGGCATCTACAGTAAGGGCTTCGGCAAGGTGTTGTACTTTATGGGTATCGGGTTGTGGTTTGAGAGTCCAGCGCATGAAAATCTTTTAGCATTGCGAAGATAAAAAACTTTACGGGTTTCAGGCGGCGCTATTACTGCCTGTCGTGAAATACTTTACTGCCTGAAAAATAGACGTAGCCACAATAACACTTAAAACAATGTACCGGAATACTTTTTCGGATGTGCGTTTTAAGATGAGTTTACCAATGTAGCTGCCCAATATACTGATACCTATTAAAAACGGAATCAGCACGAGGTACTCATTTTTAAAATAGCCATAACCCACATAAACTACCGCGCGGCTAAAATCGACACCCAGGTCTATAATTGCAGAAGTAGCAATAAATACCTCTTTAGGCAGGTTAAACGCCGCAAGTGTAAGCCCGCGGATGGCTCCGCCGGTGCCTACTAACCCTGCCAGTAATCCTGATGCCGTGCCCCCCATGTACAGGTTGGCGTCGGTTTGCTTTAATGTTTTATTGAAGTTGAATATCAGGTAAGCGGCGAGCAACACCAGTATAATATTCATTAAAAGCTCTATCTCGCCTGAAGGCAGGAAGGTAGTGAGCCATGCCCCAAGTATTACAAATATAACCGCAGGTATGCCTAACTTATAGGCAACATTACGGTTTATGCCTTTACGGAACAGCGCAATTTTAGAAAGGTTGCTAAACACATGAAAAACCGCAGTAATACCCAAAACCGTTTTAAAATCGAAGAAAAGCGATGCCACCGGCACAAACAAGATAGACGAACCAAACCCGGAAACCGTACCGATAACCTCACACACCAGGGCCAGCGCAGCAAACAGGTAGTAGTCTTCGTTCATGGGGAAAAAGATATTTATAAATCAAACTCCGAAAGTCTCTTTTCTATAGAGCCAATTTTAGCTAACCTTTTCCTACTGAGAATATATTCAATCTTTCCAAAAGCTGTTTCACCATATCCTGTGGAATGTTCATCAAACAAAGTTATACTCCTGTGATCACCAAAAATTTTACTATGGGTTTCTCCAGCAAATGTATGTGAAGCGACTTCTTCTCTCTCTAAGTTTGTAGGAATCGTTAACTCAAAACTATCTTTTAAGACACTACAAAAACCTGCGTTTAAAGACTTTTTAACAGGAAAAATGTAGTTGTAAGATTCGATATTACGAAGTCGGGTGTAGTCAACCTTGGTGGAGGGGAACTTTATACCATCTATTCCTCTCTTACTAGATACAAATTGCAATAAAAGTTGAGGAATAATATATTCAGGCTTAAAACTGGCGTCATCAACTTTTACTTTTATCGAACATATAAGAGAAATTGGAAATACAACTAAATAATCATAAATCAAATCTTCAGCATTTTCAACAATTTTATTATCATATCTATAGTTAGGATGAATACTTCTAATAAAATCACTCTTTCTTTCTAGCTTAATCACATTGAGCTGACGGATATTTTTGAATTTAGAAAACCATAGCTTTTTAATTTTGTACCTTCTAAATTCTTCCCAACAAGTGTATGTTGAATCGGACAAATATAAAGCTGGTAATCCTGGAATACTGAATCTACTTGTCGAAACTAAATGTCTGTTTTCAAAACCAATATGGAAAATATCTTCTCTAGAAAGATAAGCTTTGTAGTTGCAAACTCTAGCTCTGTATAGTCTTTTATTGATGGATAGTTTTTGTGTGCTATTTGGAATTTTAGTGCTGAAAATTTCGCTAATTCCTACGTGAAATACCTGTGTTGCCCTCAGAAGATTTCCATTATAATAATATTTTAATACATCGACAATTGTTTGCTTTAAACCTTCAATTCTTGTGAGCATGCGCTTTGCTTTTGAAATATCGTCAATCTCGCTAAAAAACTCATTTTTGAATATATCAACATAATCATCCAAAAGTTTCTCGACAAACTGTGGAAAAAAAAGATTGTCATTTTGGTACAGTGGAAAATCCAAAGGCATATCACTTAATCGTGATAGCAAACTAAGTACTCTATTATATTCCATATTTAATTTTCTTTACCTCCCCGGCTTACCTCCCACCACAGCTACAATCTCCCCTTTGGGCGGGTGGGCTTCAAAATGGGTTAAAACCTCTTTTGCAGTACCGCGAACAGTTTCTTCATGCAGCTTGCTCAGCTCGCGCGATACCGATACCGGGCGGTCTTCGCCAAAATACTGTACAAACTCTGCCAGTGTTTTAACCAGCTTGTGCGGCGACACATAAAACACCATAGTGCGCGGTTCTTCGGCAAGGGCAAGGAAACGGGTTTGCCTTCCTTTTTTGTCGGGCAAAAAGCCTTCAAACACAAACTTATCGTTGGGCAGCCCGCTGTTAACCAGCGCGGGCACAAAGGCCGTAGCGCCGGGCAGGCACTCTACCGGTATATTATTTTCTACACAGGCGCGGGTAAGCAAAAACCCGGGGTCGGATATGGCAGGCGTTCCCGCATCCGATATCAGCGCGATAGTCTCCCCTGCCTGTATGCGCTTTACAATGCCCTCTACCGTTTTATGCTCGTTGTGCATGTGGTGGCTCTGCATGTGCGTGGCAATCTCAAAATGCTTCATGAGCTTGCCGCTGGTACGCGTGTCTTCCGCCAGTATCAGGTCGGCTTCCTTTAGCACCTTTATAGCGCGAAAGGTCATATCCTCAAGGTTGCCTATGGGCGTGGGAACGATATACAGTTTGCCCATTAATCAAATTTTTTCTCTACCAGCGCCATAAAACGCTCTTCATATTCTTCTTTATCCTTCCAGTTATTATAGTCGGGCTTTACAAGGTCGTTTATAAAATCGCGGGCATCGCTGAATTTATCAAAGGTATTCAGTTGTGAAAGCACACGGTTAAGGTCTTCTCCGCTGCCTCCAAACAGGTGCTTTTCAAAAGCAATACGGTCGTTCAGCCCCAGGTTTATGGTTTTGCCAAAAGCATCGTTAAGCGAACGCTGCCCTGCCGTTGCTGCCGGTTGCGGTGCAGCCTGTTTTGGTGCTTCCTGTATTGCAGGCTCCGGTTTCAGCTCTTCTTTCAGTGCTTCCTGCCTGGGTTCTTCTTTGGCAGGTTCATCTTTTTTAGGCTCCCAGTTCTGCCAGTCGTCTTCCTCAGTTTTTGTTTCGGCAGGTACAGGCGTTTCGGCCTTTACATCATCTTTCCTTACAAACTCGGGCTCTTTATAATCGTGGAAATCCTCAAACGAGATCTCTTTTTGCTTTACAGGGGTTTCGGGTGCAGGCTTGCGCTCAAAGGCAAACTCAAACCCAACATCCGATTTTTCTGTTTCAGTGCCTTTATCGGCAGCTATGGTCTTTATTTCGGCATCCTCTGCCTTTTCTTCGATTTCAGGCGCGCTGTCCTGCTCTTTCTCATATACTTCTTTAACGGCTTCTTCTTCCGCTTTTACATCATCGACAGGCTTTTCAAGCTCTATTTTATGCTCGGGTTCTTTAGCTGGTTCTTCTTCCTTCTCATCCGCTACACCTGAATCAAATTCCGGCTTTGCTGCATCTTCATTTTGTGTTTCTTCTTCCTGCTGCTCCTTTTCATCTTCCACGCCCGAATCAAACGCCGGTTTTTCATCAGCTTCGTCAGCAGTATTTATTTCTTCCTGCACTTCTTCCTTTTCGGGTTCCGTTTCCTGTGGCTGCGTTTCCTCTGCTTTAGCCTCCTGTTGCTGCACTTTTTCTTCCTCCTTTACAGGGGCTTCGGTTTTTTCCGCTGTTTTATTTTCAGGCTCACCTTCAGTTTCAGCTTTTGGCGCCTGCTCTACTCCGTAAATTTCTTCCAGCTTTGCTTCGGCAGATGCATAGCCTATAGTTGGTTTTACATCGTTGAAATTATCTTCTACAAATTTTAGTACCGAGAGTTTTTCATACAGCCTGAGGGTTTCTTCCTGCAACTGCTCAAGCTCTGACCTGTTCTTTAATTTTAATATCCTGTGTGCTATACTAATTAATTCGGCTTCTAACTTTTTCTTCATAACTTTTAGGATTAAACGGAGTCGCGCAATAGATTTTTAATAAATTTGTTTACGTACAAAGTAACAGAAAACATTTCTGTTTTACAGCCTGAAAAATACAAAATGTTTCTCGAAAATACAGTTAACCATAAAGAGCAGTTCGGGTGGATTGAGGTGATATGCGGCTCGATGTTTTCGGGCAAGACAGAAGAGCTGATACGCCGCCTTAAAAGGGCGCAGTTTGCACGCCAGAAGGTAGAAATTTTTAAGCCCGCGATAGACACCCGCTACCATGAGGAAAAGGTAATATCGCACGACGCCAATGAAATTCGGTCAACGCCCGTTCCTGCCGCCGCAAACATTCGCATACTGGCGCAGGGTTGTGATGTTATCGGCATAGACGAAGCCCAGTTTTTTGACGACGAAATTGTAGCGGTTTGCAACGACCTTGCCAACAGCGGCGTGCGTGTTATTGTAGCCGGGCTGGATATGGATTTTAAAGGCAACCCCTTTGGGCCTATGCCTGCACTTATGGCTACCGCCGAATATGTTACCAAAGTACATGCCGTTTGCACCCGCACCGGCAACCTTGCCAATTACAGCTTCAGGAAAACCAACAATGATAATCTTGTATTATTAGGCGAAACAGAAGAATATGAACCCCTTAGCCGTGCTGCCTACTTTAAGGCGATGCGCGAAGGGCAGGGAAAAGGAAAAGATAAAAATGGCAGTAAGCCTATTGATGAAAATCAGGGTAGCGAAACAAAATGACCGATTAGCAGGCCTTCGGCTAAAATAGCTTCTCCTTCATAAATGGGCACATTGTTAAGGTCGCTCCAAACCAGTTTATATTTTGCATAGGTATTGGTATCTTTAGCGCTTATGGCGCTCACAATAAGCCTTGCATGCATTACTTTATCAGGTTCGCGCCAGGTAGTGGCATATTCACCCAGGTAAGGTTCAGGGCCTGCCACGAGCAAAACAGAGTTTTCGGTGCTAACCGTAAACTGCTCATTGTTGGTGTACTCACCCTGCAGGTTACCATCCTCTGTTTTTTTCATGTAAAAAGACCCTATAATCCTGCTCATAATGTGGTGCCTTATCCGGGGCAAAAGTACAAAACATAATATGTTTTAGCCCTATTAAAAAACAGGCAGATTAAACTTATTTCTTACTTTTACAGTAATACAAAAAGCATTATACCCTTGAGCATCGGCATACAGCAAATACAGGAAGCCCTTTCGGCAACAACACAATTAACTACACTAAACGCCACAATAGATAATGTATCTATAGACAGCAGGTCGCTGCAAAATAATGCCGGCACACTGTTTTTTGCATTGCAGGGACATAACCGCGACGGGCACACCTATATACCCGAACTGATAGAAAAAGGCGTAGCCAATTTTGTGGTAAACTTTGTGCCTGAAAGCACAAAAGGCAGGGCCAACTTTTTTGTGGTTGATAATACCCTGAAAGCACTTCAGGATTTTGCAGGATATTACAGAGGCTTATTCCGTTTTCCTGTAATAGCTGTAACAGGCAGTAACGGCAAAACCATTGTAAAAGAATGGCTCAATTACCTGCTTAGCCCCGATTATAATATCATCCGCAGCCCCAAGAGCTATAATTCGCAGGTGGGTGTGCCGCTTTCGGTAATAGGTATAAACGAAAAACACAACCTCGGCATTTTTGAAGCGGGTATTTCTACCACAGGCGAAATGGAGAAACTGGAAACTGTTATAAAGCCCGATATTGGCATACTTACTAACATAGGAGCAGCACATGATGAAGGCTTTAACAACAGAGAAGAAAAGATAACAGAAAAGCTTAGGCTGTTTACCAATGCCAAGGTGCTTATCCTTCAAAAAAATGAGGCAATACAAAAGCACCTACATCATATAAAAACATTTACCTGGAGCTATAACGGCGATGCGGATGTAAACATTAACCGAAGCGCCAATATACTCACTGTAGCTCATAAAGATGAAACATTCGGCATAAACCTGCCTTTTGCGGATGATGCATCGGTAGAAAATGCCATTAACTGCATGATGGCAATGCTGCACCTGGGGTATAACAGCCAAACCATTTCAGAAAGGCTTGCAGGGATTTACCCGGTTGAGCTGAGGCTGCAGGTTAAGAACGGCATAAACAACTGCACCATTATTGATGACAGCTATAGCGCCGACTACCAGTCGCTTAAAATAGCGTTAGACTTTTTAGAGCAGCAAAAAACACATAAAAAGAAAACGGTTATCCTCTCGGATGTTTTTCAGAGTGGGTTTATACCTGATGAGCTTTACACTAAAGTTGCAGCCCTGCTTAGGGGCAACAACATAAGCAAGGTTATCGGTATTGGCGAAACCATAAGCAGGCAACTGGCAGATTTTCCTAATTTTTATCCGTTTAGAACCACTCAGGAGTTTTTAGCGCAGTACAACCCCAACACATTTGAAGATGAAACCATACTGGTAAAAGGCGCACGCAGTTTTAGGTTTGAGGAAATAGTGGTACTGCTGGAAGAAAAAACACATGAAACCGTACTGGAGATAAACCTGAATGCCGTAATACACAACCTTAACTTTTACCGTTCGCGGCTAAAGCCCGAAACCAGACTTATGGTTATGGTTAAAGCATTTGGCTATGGCAGCGGCAGCTATGAAATTGCCAAGGCACTTTCGCACCACAAAGTAGATTACCTGGGTGTAGCCTTTGCAGACGAAGGCATTGCCCTGCGTAATGCAGGCGTTACCACCCCTGTTATTGTAATGAACCCGGAGAACTCTGCCTTTAACGCTATGATTGCCTATAACCTTGAACCGGAGATTTATTCTGTAAAAGAGCTAAAGGCGTTTATTGCACTGGCGCAGCAAAAAAACCTGAGCAACTACCCCGTTCATATAAAACTTGATACGGGCATGCATCGTTTAGGGTTTGAAGAACCGCAGCTTGATGAGCTTATCGCGCTGTTGCATAATAACAATTTTATTTCAGTTAAAAGCCTGTTTTCCCACCTTTCGGCAAGCGACAATCCGCAGTTCAGGGATTTTACCCTGCAACAGATAGCGCGTTTTGAGCAATGGTCGGGCAGGCTGATGCAGCAGTTACAAATAAACCCCATAAGGCACATACTTAACACCTCCGGTATTTATAATTATCCCGAAGCACAATTCAACATGGTGAGGTTGGGCATAGGGTTGTATGGCGTGGGCAACGACCCTGAAGAGCTGAAGCAGCTTGAAAACGTCGGTACCTTAAAAACGGTAATACTACAGGTTAAAGAAATAGAAGCCGGCGAAAGCGTGGGCTACAGCCGCCGTTTTATGGCCGAACAAAAAACGTGTATCGCAACTCTGCCCATTGGCTATGCCGACGGTATTCCGCGTGCGTGGGGTAACGGCAAAGGCTATGTAATGATAAACGGCAAAAAAGCATTTATTACAGGCAGCATTTGTATGGATATGATGATGGTAAACATTACAAATATAGATTGCAAAGAAGGCGACAGGGTAATTGTTTTTGGCAAACAGCCTTCGGTTACAGAGATAGCAGAGGCGCTGGGCACAATACCTTACGAGATTTTAACAGGAATTTCGCAACGTGTTAAGAGGGTGTTTTATAAAGAGTAAGGTAAATTTTGTAAATTAGCGTTTAACCAAATCAAAAACCTAAAATGTGACTGCTTATGGGATTCTTTAAAGACTTTAAGGCCTTTTTGATGAAAGGCGACATCATTAACCTGGCAACAGCCGTAATTGTGGCAACCGCTTTTGGCTCTATTGTAAAATCGTTTACGGATGATATATTAATGCCGCCTATCGGGCTTGCCCTTAACGGGGTAGATTTTACCGAATTAAAAATAATCCTGCAAGAGGCACAGCCGGAACAGGTAGTTAACGGAGAAACCATTGCAGCCGTACCTGCGGTAAGTATTAATTATGGTAACTTTATCCAGCTTATATTAAACTTTGTCATTATAGGTTTTTGCATCTTCCTGTTATTAAGGGTATATGCAAGAACTAAGGAAAAAGAGAAAGAATCTCCGCAACCTGCTTCGCCACCCGGGCCAAGCGCACAGGAGCAGCTACTTATGGAAATTCGCGATGCGTTAAAGGCAAAGCAATAACAAGTTAGTGTCCGCTACACTATATATTCTTAAAAATTATTCCTAACTAAACCGCCCTACCACAGGCGGTTCTTTTTTATTATAACATTTTCAGTGCTGAAAAAGCA
>NZ_JAMWYY010000080.1 GCF_024305175.1 Flavobacterium sp. | reverse complement strand
TGTACGTTTAACCATTCCTGTGACTTACTTGCAATCCTATGCTTTGTATTTAAAAGTTCAAACATTTGAAAAATGAGATAATCAACTTCCAAACCAGTATCGTTCATTTCATACAAAGCCCTAACTTTTAAGTTTTGGTACAACTTAAAGGTTTTTTCTGAGACCGCAGAATAATCATTAGTAAACCATGCTCTTGTCAATTGAATTAAAAAAATGTAGAATGATGTGTCATCTCTATTTTCTGTTACGTTTTCAGCTGCTAAAAAATATTTTTCGGCTTCTGTGATTGCACTAATAAATCCGGTCAAATCATCCTTAGAACTGCTAAATAAGAACGTTTTAATGCCTAAAAAAAAATATGCCTGGCTTGATATATCCCCATCATCATCATTGTCAGTAAGCTCAACGAGCCTCTTCTCTATATCTTCCGTCAAAAATTCAACAAAAAAAGGCAATTGCTTCAACGCTATATTAACTAGTGAATTAGTGTCACTCAAGAGAAAATCAAGTAAAACACCTAGTGATGAGTAACTATTTCTTATTATACCAACTGCTGTCAATTCACATATAATCTTACAGGATGTTCTTTTTATATAAGTATTATTAGAAGTATCAATCATCTCTTTTAAAAAGGAGAATATGGAAGAGCCATCTTCATTTTCCACATCCACCTCATTATAAAAGTTATCCAAATAAAGGATTTTTGAGAAGTCCCGGCTGTGAAGTACATTTTTATCCATAATCTTAGAAAACAAATTCATCCTCTTTTTTGATAAATGTCTTTTCTTTATCTGTTATGTTTGAAAAATCCCGTAGAGCAGAACCTACAAATATTTGCAATTGATCCTTAAATCTATCATTAATACTTTTGAATATGTCCGACAATCCTTGCAAATGCTTAGGCACCATCTCTTCACTTCCTGGAGAATCAAATATTAAAAAACGTGGATGTCTCCCCAAATTATGTTCAATATCTAACTGAATTAAGCTTAAATAAAATGCGAGCTTAACTCTTAATTTCTCTCCCTCGGTAAGATCTGAAAAACTCACTGGTACACCATGCTGTATAAATACTAATTCATATTTGTCTGAAATTTCTAAGTTATTTATACTATTAAGGCCAAAAGCATGAATTTCATTTATAATCAACTCCTGTAGTTTATTAAGAATATCTTTATTTAGTTGTATGCGTTTTTTTTCCAACCCCTGCAAGGCATAGTCCAAAACGTCCCGTTTCAAATTTAACCTTTTCATTTCAGTTGAATCTATTTGCAACTCTTGCTTACTAATTTCGTTAAGCTGAAATAGTATTATTGCCTCTTCCTTAATAAAACTTTCTTTTTTGCTTATAAGATCAGCAAATTTTGTTCTTTGTTTACCTATTGTTTCAATTTCATTTTCTATTGCTGTTAATCTGCGGCTATCAGTTTCTACTGACGGGAGTATAGCAAATTTTGCATATTCATCAGTATATTTTTTTCGCATTCTTTTTATTTCCCCATCAAGCTTTCTAAGTGTGGTTTCAATTTGTTCTAATTTCTCTTCGTGCTTAATTCTCTCATCTTTTAAAAGTTTTGCCTTCTCATTAATTTCTTCAGGGTCTATCTTCTGATCTTTAGATTCTTCTCCACATAAACTACAGATACGATCTTCAATTTCGATTTTCTTTTTTTCTTCACTTACTTTTTTTTCACAGTGTGGGCAAGTCTTAATTTCAAGATTTGTAAAAAAGCTTTCTGATTGCCGGTAGATGTCGATATTAAGCTCACGTTTTTTAAGTTTTGTTATTTCTAACAAGACTTTACCTTTATCACTCTCTAAACTTTGTACTTCCGTTTCAAGAGCAACCAAATCGTTTTTTACTGCCTGATAAGTATCTGTAATAATCCGTTGTTGTTTTCTTGTCTCATTAACTTTCTGCGAGAGTTTGTTGTATTCCTCTATCAATGGGCGCTCATTAAATTCAATTTTTTGCCCTTCTTGTAGGGCTTTTTGCTCTAATTGAACTACAGATAGTCTTTTTTCCAACTGAACTTTAGTGCTCTTAGTAAACTCAAGTTTGTTTTTATCAAACAGCTTTTTTTTCCCTATTGCCTCTAACACTCGATCCATTTGTATGTTCAACATATTAATGGGATATGTTAAGGGTAGACCTAAAATCATTTCAAATATTTTTTTCCCTTGCGCTCCATATTTTTCATTTTCGAAGAACAGGTATTCGTAATTATTAGATTCTAAATAAATAGATTTAAAGTATGTAGTCCAGCTGAGATTTGAAGTGTTCATCTCAAAAGAATCTTTTGCACTGTTTTTTTGAGTGTATTTAAGAGTATAAAAAGAAAACTGCTCGAAAAAAAAGTCCTGTATTTTCTCTTCAAATTGATTTCTGTTGTTGAATTCAAATTCAATTTCCTTTTTGACATCATCAAGCTTTTGATTTTCTCTTAATTCAATAAATTTATCGATTGAAAATCTATAGACACCACCTCTGTCTCTACCTGTCCTGTTAATGTAGCATGTATAAACAACTTTGCCAATGCTAAATTGAAGAAATATTTCTGTGATCCAATGTTTTATATCTTTTTTAATACTATCAGAACCGGTTAAAGCAAACTTTATCACTTTGAAAATCGTAGATTTCCCTTTATGATTGTCTGCGATCCAAATATTGATCCCGCGTTGAACAGGTTGATCGAACATAAAAATTTCCCCTGTTTTCTTTTCTCCCTTAAATATTAATCTATCAATAACTAATGACTTGCCTAGCGAATTCGGGCTATCCTTATTGTAATCATCCTCTAAATGAAGAATATCTTCCACTTCTTCTAAAGTAGTGGTGTCTGAAAAATGGTCATGCACGTACCTAACGAATTCTTTATAATTAATTTGTCTATTCTCCATTACAATGATGTATTAAATCTTAGTAAATATGCTGATTTAACCTTACTATTTATATTTTGGATATGGCTACGATAAGAGATATTACTATATTCGGCATATCTATATTGTCTAGATTTCAACTCCGTCCCTGAAAAGCTGGCAAAATATTTTTTTATCAATATACAACGATCATAATACCATCTTACTGCCGGAATATCATTGAGAAAGTGCAATATCTTATCAGAGCCTTCAGTAGTTATAAAATATATTTTATCATAAGTTTTTCGATCAGATCGCTTTTTGCTTTCATGGGTGATTAAGCCCACACTAACGAGATATGCTATTACATCATCAATACTTTCATAAGCTCCATGAAAAAACTTTTCCATTTCCTCAACACGCAACACAGGTTCATTATCTGAGTAAATTAGTTTAATTATTTTTGCAATCTCGCCTTTGTCAATTAATGTATTATTGTCTAGTAGATCCATTAATTCCATGGAAAGAAAATCAGGATAACGCAAGAGGAAATCTAGTGCTTGGATCTTTATCTCGCTACGAAATACCCCATATTTTCCAGAGGTTTTATTTTCTAACGGTTCGCAGAAGATATATAGGATGATCATAATACGTAAACGATCGCGGAATTTTTTAAAATAGTCCTCCATTCAAACTGTATTAGCTTTAAGGCTAAGATATACAATTATTTAATAAGAAAATTTACGGGTTTCCAGTAAATATGAGGATCTGGTCGTTCTCTATAACAATATACATATATATAATATACTTCCGTATATCAGTAGTAATGTTGTTTAGCTTATAATTTTATACCAATAACTCCACCTCACTTTTATACCCGGGATGATATGAAGGGGTGTATTTAATAATCCCCAATTCCTGAAGTTCTTTTAAGTACTTATGATAGGAAGGAAGTGTTTTAATATGCGACAGCGCCATCAGTTTTCTTCGACTTACATTAATAATTTTTGATTGTTTCTGTGTAGCGGCCAATGTTAGTATAGCCGTCACGAGAGCGAAATGCCAGACATTCAGCCTGGCATCTTTTTCCAGTTTGGAAAGATGGTTATGAATAGCCTTTGTTTTCATGATCCATCAATTTCCAGTAAATAATTTCATTAGGTCAGCCTTGTTGTAGTAATAGGACCCCAGCACTTTTTTAAATCTGACCTGCCCGGCAATCCTCAAATTCTGCAAAGAGCCTGCTGACATAGAGAGTAATTTTTTTGCTGCACGGCTTTTTAGCCACTCTACATCATCGTCTTTTTTGATTTCAGGTTTTAGTTTTCGGATTTCATCGATAATCATAAGGCTGAACTGCCTTAAGTCGTCTTTTGTTACTTGCTCGCTCATAATTCCTCTTCATCTGTAATTCGACTTTCTTTCAATTTTTGCTTTCAGCAAAGTGAATAAAATAAAATTACACTACTTAGATGAAATTATCATAGTCATAATTTACCCATCAAACACTTCTGTTTTCAATGCATTAGATTTTAGTATTTTTAGAACAAAAAACATGTTAGAACATACACCATCACCAAAGCATATACTGGTAGACCTGCTTGCTATTCAATGTCAGTTAAAGACATTGTTTCCTGAACCGGAATATAAAGCTATAGTCGCCTTCCTTACCGCAAAAGATTATTACAATGACTATGACCTGGCTTACCCCACACTAAAAGAAGTGGAAGCAGGAACCGGATTAAAAACGGCACACCTACGGAAGCTTCTCCTTGAAATGTATGACAAAATATTTAACCCCGAAACAAATCTCAGCCTTGACTTTGGCAAAACAGAGATTACTTTCTATCTGAATAACTATAAGATTTACGGACAGTTTGCTGTCGATGACCTTAAACATCTGCCCCGGGTTGGTGAAAAGATAGAATTGCCATTTGTGAATGCCAAGGTTAACTCCAAGCATTTTTATGTTGAAAAGGTCGATCATACTTTTGAAAGCAATACCCAAAAGATTCTGTTATGGCTTAAGAGTGGCTTCTATAACTCTTATTGGGAATTACGAAAAGATGAAGCATTGCTTAAGGGAGAGATTAGCTTAAATGATGAATATGCACTATATGATTTTCAACTTAAAGAGAAGCTTGGATTACCTACTTAATGCTTTACTATTTTGAATTTGGATTATCAGGATCTTCAGGTTTAATTGCTTTAAGTTTCAAATGCAGTTGATGGCATTTGTCCAGAATTTGTATTTCTTCAAGAGGCACGAGCTTTAATGCTATTGCTAATACATCACTGATACTCCTCGCGGATGCTGATGTAGGTGAATCCGGGACATCCTCTAAAGCATCGAGGGCGGAGGCACATACCCGTATAATATCTATAACTGTAAGCATTAAGTCGTGGTAGCCGTGGAAGAGCAATTCAGCCTTATGGTACTTTTCTAAGCGCGGATGTGGCTGCAGCATGTTAAATTCGGTGGCTTTGGCCAGCAGTGCAGCAAAAGCTCCCAAGTCCTGTGATATATTCATTTCCATAATTATCTTATTTATTGTTATCAGATTCTGATTTTGCAGCTAAGTCTTCCTTCTTTGCATTGAGGTAATCATTAAGTTCCTGTAGAGTCTGGCCGGTATCTCCTGGCAGTAGTTGTTTTACCAATTCTAGTACACTTACAAGGTGCCGTGTAGGATGCCTGACAAACCCGCTGTTTTCTGATTCGGAGTTATAGAGGGTATGCAGTGAAATTTCAATAAGATCTTCTATCACCACAAATAAGTCAAAGTAGTGGTCGAAATGAAGATTGCAAATGTAACTGTCCCTGTCTGTCAGCATGTAGGTAGGAAGCCCTGTCTGACGTAAAGCATTGTTTATACTCTCGTCACCATCAGTACTTTTATTTTCATTTGTTTCCATCGTTTTCATTTTTAAGTTATTGTTTGTGTGCCTTATTCAACCGTTCAAGCCTCCCAATCTCTTCTTCAATGAGAACGGTAGCTTTCTCCTGAAATAATCGACACCTGCGTTGCAACAGTTCGGTATGAAGAAAGTCCATAGCACCAAGATGCGCGCTCCTAAGTTTGCTGATGTGCTTGGACAGCAACTCAAACAGTTTTAGTTCCTCTTCTGTATTCCTCGGAAAGATGTCACAGGCTAAAGAGCAGAACAAGTTGCAAATATCAAAGAGGTAGCCAAGATGGAAATGTATTGGGCGGTAGCCAAGGAAAGTATCAATGAGTGCGAGGACAATATTTTCCATAGCAACCTGCATCATGGCTTCCTGTATTGGTTCCGTGTCCATGCCGTCAACCATTCCTTGTGATTCAAGAAATACTTCTGACACCCGGTTACGGTTACGCCAGTACGCTTTTATGTAAGCTACGTTTCGTTGCGGCTCTTCTTTAAAAGGTATGCAGGGCGGTACTCTTTCATGCTCATACAGGTTTATCCCTTTAGTCATGGCATGGTAAAAGAAGTAGCTTTTGTCGGGGCTGAGCTGGCGAACGGTTGTAGCCAAATGTATAAATAGGGTAACAGTGTACTGCCCCTTGCTTTTTTTCCTGATGATATCGCTGAGATCGGCAACTGCATTGGCTTTATTGTCTATGCTATAAGCCAACAGATAGTAATGCGTATGCTGCTTTGTTTTCACTTCACCGCTCAATGCGTTGCTGTACATTTTGTTTTTGTGATGGATTCCGAAACAGTAGAGCCCGGATAAATCCATATTGTCCAAAAGGAACTTTTTGATAAACTGAAGCCCTTTGTCTTCATTGAAATCTTCTTCATTTTTTATAACTTGCTCTGACATAACTATAAATTTTTAATTATACATTGGTGGAAAAGCTTATTTTTGCTATTACACAGCAAGTAATGAAGTTATGGTAATGTACCGAACCACAGCCCGTTGTAGTTTACCAGCAACTGCTTGTGTTTTACCAACTAATAAAAACCTTACAGAATTTTCAATATCTTTGAATTATGAGCACAGCAACAAAAAATCACATAGGAAGAAAGATTAGCCGCATACGTGAACTGCGCGGGATGAAACAGGAAGCATTAGCAACTGCGCTCGGTATAAGCCAACAGGCTGTTTCAAGTATTGAGAATAGTGAAAATATAGAAGACAAAAAACTTCAAGACATAGCCACTGCATTAGGAGTTACTGCTGAAGCTATTAAGAATTTTACTGAAGAGGCAATATTTAATAACATAAATAACTTCCACGACAACTCAATTCAAAACAACTTTAATCCTATTGAAAAAGTTGTAGAACTTTATGAAAGGTTGTTGCAAGCAGAAAAAGACAAAGTAGCGTATTTGGAGAAGTTAGTTAACAATAAGCATTAAACTTGTTTATTTTGGCTAATATGAAGATTGCCAAAGGTGGTCTTAAATTGTGCCTCTGAACATTAATAAAGGAATATAATTAAGCGAAAGTGATAAAAACTTGTTTATTTGCTCGTGAATTTATTTATGATTCGAAAAGGGAATTAAAGAATCCACAATTGATAGGCAGAATTTTTCTGATAAGAATACGGGCAAACTGCATATCACTTGGAAACTTGTATTACATGAATAGCTTAAAACTTTGTGTTTAGAATTCACTCGAATGCAGAGATATAAATGTTTGGGATAATTTGAAAGAAAAAATATTAACTAAACAAATAATTACATGAAAAGAACCATTTACATTTTAGCTTTGTCCTTCCTTATGTTTGGATGTGGAACATCTAAAACATTAAAACAATTAGGCTGGTCTAAAGGTTGTCCATTAGAGCGACTTAATTGGATGGAAGTTTCAGAAGGATACGATAGCAAAACTATGTTAGAAATTGCCACAAAACTTGAAGCCGCTGTAAAATCTGATCTAGCAGCAATCAATGGAGACGCAAAAGCTAATGGCGAACTAAATAGTACTTTAAATGACATTGTTAATAAAAGTGGGGCAGGAAAAATTAAAGTATCTCAGGAGTTTTATGAAGCTTATGTTAATAAAAGATCGGGAATATGTGCTGTTTATCAAGGAATGAAAGATGGTATTTTCACTGACGAAAATGCCAAGAAAAAAGCTCAGGAATTGTATTTAGGACTTGCAGAGTCATTTTCTCAAATAAAGTCTGAAGAAGAAAAAAAAAACCAATAGTGAGTTTTAATGGCAGACAAGACTCTCACATAAAGTTTACGATAACCAATAAAGACACTAAAGAACTTGATTTAGTACGTTTGTTTCTTCTACATCCAATAATAGAAAAAAGACAAACAACTGGTCTTGGATGGAATGAGCCTATTAGATATGAACCTGTCGAAAATTTAGGAGAAGTTGTTATAGATATAGAAAAAGATAAAACATACATATCTCAACTTTCATATAATATTGTTATTGCACCACAGGAGACTAAATCTTTTATTTTTAAATATTCTACTAAAACTGAGCACCCTGATAATAAACAAACAGTTGATTGGGAAGAGTTTAAGATCGTATTTTGGTTCCAATCCTCAAGTTTTTCTGATTATATTATTAAGGAAATAAAGATTGACGAATAACACATGACCGCTAACAGCATCTTACTAAAAGCGGGGGAGTTAGTAAAATGTCATTAGCAATAGGATAAGAATTTGCGTTTGCATAAAGTTGCCCCTAAAAGCTCTGCTTTCCGCAAGCTGCAAATTCGTTAGCTGTATTGTAACATGTTTTAGCTTTTAAATTATTTGTTTAAGCAAAACCTTCCGGCGCACCGTCAGGATTTGTTTTTGCATTATTTCAAGAGCATGCCCCTTTAGGCATGCACTTTCCTGATATTCCTATATCCTAAAGATTCTAATATTTTCTGCTGATTGTTTTCCATTTACGAAAACGTCAAAAAAGGCAGCTAAGTTATTGCAGGCGCAGCTCACGCTGGCAAACCAAAAGACTACGGCATAATGGCTCGTTCCTCGCCACCCTGGCGGGACTTATTCCGTTTCCTTTTGTTTCCCGCTGCGCCAGCACGGTTTATCTGCTTTCTTTTTTTCCGTTTTTTCTTTGTGGAAAACTAATGTGTTTTATGCAGGCTGACGGCTTAAAAAGAAAAGTGATGAATTCGTTTTACATAACTTTTTAAAATCTTAGAAATCATGGGACACAATCTGAATTTCAACGAAAGGACAGGCCGTTATTCTTTCTTCAGCGTAAAAAAAGGCATGGCACAATTTAGGTCAGGTAGTAACCGACTACCCAACAAGCGCAGAAGCAATCCAGCATGCGGGACTGGATTATGAAGTGGTAAAATCTCAGCTGTTTACTAACTGTGTGGAAACTGTACAAGCTTCCACAGATTTAAATACTGGTGAGCCTCTCACAGTACCAAATTATTTTGCCAATGTGCGAAGCGATAACAATACCGTTTTAGGTGTAGTAGGTAAAGATTACCACATTGTACAAAACCGTGATGCATTTGCTTTTTTTGATGCTATCGTAGGCGGTGAGGATGGAATCCTATACGAGACAGCAGGGGCATTAGGAAATGGCGAACGCATTTTTATTACTGCTAAACTGCCTGATTATATACGTGTGGGCAATGGCGATGATGTTACCGAAAAATATATCTTCCTCACCACCTCGCACGATGGCAGCGGAAGTATTACGGGAGCTTTTACACCTGTACGCATTGTGTGCCAGAATACGCTCAACGCCTCGTTAAAGAATATTACCAACGTGGTACGCATTAAACACACTTCAGGAGCAAAGCAACGCCTGGAGAATGCGCACAAAGTTATGGGGCTGGCAAACACCCTGAGCAGCCAGTTAGAAAACATCTTTAACGAGTGGGCAACCATAAGAGTGAAAGATGATGAAGTACAGAAACTGATACAGCTCGCGTTATGCCCCAACAGAGAAACGTATGACCTTTTAAAGAAGGGTGCAGAAGACGAATTGTCGACAGCATTCAAAAACATGGTGGAAGATGCTTTTGCCTATGCAATGGTAAATGATACCCAGCAAATGGACACCACAAAAGGCACTTTGTTTGGAGCTTATAATGCTGTGACTGGCTACTACCAAAACGTGAGGAACTACAAAGACGAAGAAGCCAAATTGCAATCCATTGTAATGGGAGGTACAGCACAGACAAGGGCGCAAAAAGCATTTGAATTGTGCAACGGCTTTGCCAAGATTGACAGCGGGATATTCCTATTAAACTGATACAGGATTATACCAATTTTAAACAGGGCAGGTACTTTAACCTGCCTTTACTTTTGTTGCCATAGTCAAAATTTACCTATGATTGTTTTTATCATCTAAACCGCATTACATTAGTTCGAAGCATAGAAAAGGCTGCGGGCGATTGCCTTGTCTGCGGCAATGGCAAGATGTCCCGTTGTCGGACAACGGCATCTTGCCGCCCATACTCCGGAGTCGTGGGCGGGGGACACTGCTATGCCTTAAAGCTGTTGAACCAATGAAGAGGATAGTATGGAGACTGAGAACAACAACCGTAAAAGGCGTATTTATGTGCGCCTTACCGACAAGGAATTTATTACCCTTGAAAGCCGCTGCAAAAACACTACCTGCCGCAGTATAAACGACTATGTGAGGCACTGCCTTTTCAGCAAGCCGATCACTACAATCACAAGGGACGCTTCATCCGATGAAGCTATCACGCAAATCAGCCATTTGAACCATGAGCTGAATACTATAGGCAGCAATTTTAACCAGCTGGTCAGGAAGGTAAATGCCGCTTCACAGGCTGCCGACATAAAAGGATTGCTTTTGCTTTTTGACAGCCAAAGGAAAGCAATGTTCTCCAAGATTAATGAGGTAAAAGAACAACTCCAAAAGCTGGCTGAAAAATGGTTGCAATAATCAAGACCGGGCATTCCATCAGGGCGATGCTCAACTACAATGAGAACAAAGTAAAGGAAGGAAAAGCCGAATGTATTGGGCAGGTGAATTATCCTGTGGATGCCGACAGGCTGACCTATGCGATGAAGCTTAACCGCCTTGAAAAGCAATGCAAGCTGAATGGGGATGTGAACCGGAAAACGGTACATATCTCCCTGAACTTTGACCCGAGCGAGGCGAGTTTGCCAAAGGAAAAACTATTGGAGATAGCAGAGAGTTACATGAATAAGATTGGTTTTGGGAATCAACCATATTTAATCTACCAACATAATGATGCGGGGCATCCTCATTTACATATCACAACCATTAATGTTCAGGAAAATGGAAAGCGCATTGCCATGCACAATATAGGCAAGGACAGGTCGGAACCGGCACGCAAGGAAATTGAGCAGGCTTTCAATCTTGTAAAAGCTGACAACCAAAAGAAAAGGGAGTACAGGCCAGAGCCAGTCTCGGCAAGAGTACAATATGGCAAGGCAGAAACCAAAAAAGGAATTGAGAACGTCCTGAACTTTGTAGTAAATAACTATAAATACACAAGCCTGCCGGAACTTAATGCTGTGCTGAAGCTGTACAATATTGAAGCTGATAAAGGAACAGAAAATTCAAGGGTAACAAAGCATAAGGGATTGCTATATCATGCACTTGATGAAAAAGGAAATCGTGTCGGTGTTCCAATTAAGGCCAGCAGGTTTTACGACAAGCCCACACTGAAGAATCTGGAGAAGAAATTTGTAGACAATGAAATTAAGAGGCAGACAGATAAGACACGAATCAAGAATACTATTGACACAGTTTTCCTAAAGAACAATATAATCATCTTGTCTCAATTTGTAAGGCAACTACAAAAGGAAGGGATTGATACGGTCCTGCGGCAGAATGCTGAAGGATTAATATACGGTGTGACCTTTGTTGACCACAAGACCAAAATTGTTTTTAATGGGAGTAGTATAGGTAAGGAGTATAGTGCTAAGGGATTGCAGGATAGGTGCTTATTGAGTCAAGAGAAGGTTGGACAGGAAATTACTTACTCTCGAAAAGAATTAGCTGATGTTTTACAAGAACACGGTGCTTCAATGAGTATAAAAGGAATGGCTGATTTTCTGGAAGTGTTTATGAAGGTGGAGGATAATTTGGATTATTTGTCGAAGAATCTACTACATCTAAAAAAAAAGAGAAGGAGGAAGTTGTAACTTGATATTCGATTAAAAAATAGTT